>CAVBVU010000030.1:0-16213 GCA_963598975.1 Anaerovoracaceae bacterium | reverse complement strand
GGATGTGGCGCTTCGGCCTCTTGGGGCGCGGCACACCCTCTTTCCGTGTGCACAACCGGGAGATAGGGCCGCTTTTTCGAGGTTGTGGCAAAAGGGTGCGCACCCCGCCGTGACCTACCTCTCTCACGTAATTCAAAAACGGCCATTTTCCAACGATTTGCGATTTTGAAATCGAAATGGTCCGCATCCGATCCAGCCCCAACCGGGAGATAGGGCCGCTTTCTCACGGTTGGGGCCAGAAAAGGGTGTACGCCATCACATCCCGCGTTTCCTGCATAATCCAGAAATGGCCATTTTCCAACGATTCATGATTTTAGAATCGGAATGGCCGGCATCCGATCCAGCCCCAACTGGAAGAATAGCCTCGTTTCTCACGGTTGGGGCAGAAGATGTCCGCCTTGGGCGACAAGCCGATGGGAAGCATCAGCCCACGGGACATCGACAGGTGGCTGACTCCACGAAGGTCGGCAAGGCCGACGAAGACACATCCGTCAAGCACAAAGCGTATGTGCCGCTGCGCGAGATTTTCAGGGATGCATGCAAGCGGGAACCGGACCCGGCGCTAAAGCATTCAGGCCACCGGCGCAGCTAGCTTACGCCGCATGTACTCGCTTCGGCTGATGTGATACCGTTTGGCTTCCGCGGTCAGCTCGTCCAGCGTGCTCCTGGGCACGCGGATACTCACGCTGACCATCCGCTCGTCGGACTCCGCGAGGTGCAGCCCGTAGTGCACACGCCCCGTCAGATCATCCGGAACAGTCTCGGATTCGGCCATCTTCTCGTCGGCGAGCACCTGTTCCTCGTTCATGCCGATCATCGCCAGCAGTTGCCGGTCGCGTTCGCTGAAACCGTCGCCCATCATTGCCTCCTCAACTGGTCGAACTCTCGTCTGAACTTCTTGGTCAGTGGGGTGAACGCATGATAAATAACCACCATATCGCCCGCGACTTTGTACAACAGTTCAACGTTCCTACCGCGTCCGTCAAGGCCAATCGCCATCCACGCGCCCGACTGACGCTCAGCGTCGATCATGACGCTGCGGAACGCGGTCACCACGTCCTCTTCAGACAGTTCCGGAAGTCTCTGCGACACCCTGTCAAGCACTTGGATTCTCATGGACCCCACCTGTGACACGAACGTATTACATACGTAATCATATAGTATGTCGTTACGCATCACATGTGTGATACATCGTGGATGGGCCGGGAGGAAACTGCGGGCCCGCCATCTTCGCCTTGAGCGGACCAAAGCGTTCCTTGGGTGAAGATTTGACGAGGAACCATCGTGCGGATTTTCAGAAATCCGCACGACACGTCAGAAATCCGCACAGCTTGGGCAAAAATCCGCACGCCTAACTGAAAATCCGCACGGCATGGCCATCACACCATACACGACGCACACTCCAGTCCTCCGGATCGAGCAGCAGAACATCCGCCGCATAACCCGGGGCAAGCAGACCAATCGGATGACCAGTAACACGATTCGGCTTATCGAAACGAAACGCTTTGGCCGGAGTCAACGTAGCCGCCTCGACCGCATCCCGCGCACTCATACCCAATTGCAGCACAGCACGCCGCACGGACTCCTCCAACGTCAGAGTCGAGCCGGCGATGGCCCCGTTGGACGCCAGTCGCGCATGCCTGTCAACAACATCCACGTCCAACGATCCGAGCAAATACCGACCATCCGGGCAATCGGTGGCAGCCATGGCATCGGTAACGAAGGCGACGCGATGCGGAGCGAAACCAAAACCGAGTCTCACCATCGAATCGCTCACATGAAAGCCGTCATTGATCAATTCGATGATGACCCGCTGATTTTCCACAGCCGCCGGAATAGGACCGGGATTCCGATGATGCAGTCCGTTCATGGCATTGAACATATGCGTCATAATGCCGGCACCGGCAGCAAATCCCTGACGTGCAATCTCATAGTCGGCATCGCAATGGCCGATTGCCGGAATCACGTTGTAATCGACATTGGAAAACCGACGAATCGCACTGATACCATGCGGCAGCTCCGGAGCGATGGTGATCTGCCTCAAGCAGCCATCCGCAGCATGCAGAACGGCATCCACCAAACCGTCCGTAGGATCGAGCAGACATTCCGAATCATGGGCGCCTTTACGGGATAACGCAAGAAACGGCCCTTCAAGATGCACGCCAAGAATGTCGGGACGCGCATCCATCTGCTCACGGACAATACGCAGATTGTCGCAAATCGTATCGAACGGATTAGTGATCAGACTAAGCACCTGCCGCGTAGTGCCATGGGCCAGATGCCCGGCACGGGCGATTTCGATTCCTTCCGCACCGTCATCGAACGACGCACCCCACGCACCATGAGCGTGAATGTCAACATACCCAGGAGTCATGATGGCCCCAGCGGCGTCCGTAATCGCGGCGGATGCCGGCATCACGTCCATAGAAACAGTGTCTGTAGTCGCAACGTCTGAAATCGCAGCATTACCAGCCGCGACAGCACTATCCGGAGTTGCAGCATTCGCAATATTGAGATGACGGCACGCGACTTCGAAATCATCATCGGAAGTACCTGTGGCAACGATCGACCTGCCGTCCGACACAATCCATGTATGGTCCTGCACACCGCAAGCATCGATTTTCCGCGCGTTATGGATAGCGAACGGCTCAGCAGGCCGAAGGAAGGACCGCGCAACGCCCCGCGCGAAATCGCGTCTCCGTTTCGACTGTGCCATACCGAGGCTCCTTCCTGCAAAAAGTTTCGCCGCGGGTCGCCATACGATCCGCACGGCATCCGCAGTATCCGCGGAAACAATCATGATATCCCGTTCGCACACACAACGAACGTCCCCGATTGCGGTAGGGCTGGAAATAGTCGGCTTGATTCCGTTCGCACGCATAACGAACGTGCAGCGGCTGCGCTCGGCGGATCATGACTTGTTACTACATTGCGCCTAGACTTGAGGCTGAGTCACATTTGAACATCGAATTTCGAGGAGGCATCATGCCGGTCATCCACACCCATGTTTCCGTTTCCACCACTCCGGAGCAGCGCGAAGCCCTGAAAACCGCCTACGGCAAGGCCATCACTTCCGTTCCGGGAAAGTCCGAAGGCTGGCTGATGTGCCCGTTCGAGGACAATATGCCGATTTATTTCGGAGGTGACGATTCCAAGCCCGCGGCGTACGTTGAGGTGAACGTCTTCGGTCGTTCCGTACCGGGTTCCGCCTGGGAGCAGCTCACCAAGCAGATCATGGACGCGCTCGAGAAGGAACTCAGCATTCCCGCCGATCGCACGTACATCCGATACACGGCTACCACCGATTGGGGCTGGAACGGCGGTAATTTCTAAGTACCATCCAAGCATCGGCTAAGCACCGTCCAAGTTCCACCCACAAAAAGCACTGGGCTGATTCGATCGAAATCAATCGACCGAATCAGCCCAGTTTGATTTGGCTTCGCCGAACAACCAATCAGACCGAACAACCAGTCGGACCGGATAATCAGTCAAGCTGCTCGGAAAGCTCCATCCACTCCATCTCAAGTTCTTCCGATTCGTCGATGATGGCCTGAAGCTGACCGTTCAATTCGCCAAGACCGGTGTAATCGCTTGGATCGCAGGCTGCCATACGAGATTCCAGATCGGTTTTCTGCTCCTCCAATTTGGCAAGCTTGCGTTCGATGGCCGACACTCGCTTGGATGCCTCGTGGAACGCTTTGCCGGTCAACTTCGGAGCGGACGAAGAAGTTGCGGTACCAGCGGAAGCCGCACTAATTCCAGTTGAGCCATTCGAGCCAGACAGACCATTCGAACCGGAATCCGCCTCACCAGAAGCAACACCACCGGAAACAGCGCCACCAGAAACAGCACCAGCCCCAGCAGTCTTACGTCCCTTTCCGTCAGCAACACCGGTCTTCTCCCCTGCAAACGGATCCTTGCCGTTCTTGATGGCTTCGGTCATATCGAGATAATCCTGCACGCCTCCAGGCAGGTGCCGCACCTTGCCGCCGATCAGCGCATACTGCTGATCCGTGACTCGCTCAAGCAGATAACGGTCATGGGATACCACGATCAGCGTGCCCGGCCAAGTATCAAGCAGATCTTCCATCACGGCAAGCATGTCGGTGTCGAGATCGTTGCCGGGCTCATCCATGATGAGCACGTTCGGCTCGTCAAGCAGAATGAGCAGCAGCTGCATGCGGCGCTTCTGACCGCCGGAAAGGTCCTTGATCGGTGTCATCAGCTGCGCAGATTCAAAACCGAGACGTTCCATCATCTGCCCCGGCGTGGTTTCCTTGCCGTCGACGATATAGCTCGGCTTGTAGCGGCTCAGCACTTCCTTGATCTTGTATTTGCCAAGCTTCTCCAGCTCGTCAAGACGTTGCGAAAGCACCGCGAACTTCACGGTTTTGCCGATGTTCACATGGCCCGCGGTCGGGGTGATCGTGCCGTCGAGAATCTTCAGCAACGTCGATTTTCCGGCACCGTTCGCTCCGACGATGCCGAAACGATCGCCAGGGCCGATCAGCCATGTCACGTCGTCGAGAATCTTACGACCGGTGACGGTGATTTTCTGCGCCGCCGACGTTACCTGCAGCTCCTGCAATTCCGACGTTCCTTGCGATGCAGAAGCTTCCGTCTCGCCAATTCCCGACTTTTCCGCCGCTTCCGCTGCCTCCCGTGCGATTTGCACGGCCGATTTCGCGGAAGCCACGCCGGCATCGACCAGACGCGGGTCGGTGAGATCGTCGACCGCAACTTCTACGGATCCGTGCACTTGCGGTTCGGCGTACATTGCCGGAACCACGTCGACGCGCGATGCGGAGGCTTCCATCTCGGCCACGTCGGGATCGTAGTCGGCTTCTCCCTGCATGTGTTCGAAGATCTGCGTCACGTCAATCAGATCGACCACCTGCTTACCAAGACGTGAAGTGGCCATCTGCTTCAGTTCCAACGTATTTCGCACCGGTGGCACGTCGGCGATGAGTTCACGTGCGGCCTTCACGTGGAACTTCTGTTTGGTGGAACGCGCGCGAGCGCCGCGGGTCAGCCAGGCCAGTTCCTTGCGGGCCAGGTTGCGGCGTTTCGTTTCTCTCACGTCCGCCTGACGGTCACGTTCGACGCGTTGCAGCATGTATGCGGAGTAACCGCCTTCGAATGGTTCGATCACGCCGTCGTGCACTTCCCACATCGACTCGCATACTTCGTCGAGGAACCAACGGTCGTGGGTGACGAGCAGCAGTGCGCCGGAGCCTGCCGACCAGCGGTTTTTCAAATGTTCGGCCAGCCAGTGGATCGTGACGACGTCCAAGTGGTTGGTGGGCTCGTCGAGGGCCAGAATATCCCAGTCTTTGAGCAGTAGTCGCGCGAGGTCGGCGCGACGGCGTTGTCCGCCGGACAATGATCCGATTTTCGCTTCCAGACTGATGCCGCCGAGCAGTGCTTCCACGATTTCTCGCGATTTGGTTTCCGCGGCCCATTCGTAATCCTCACGGCCTTCGAGCGCGGCTTCGCGCACGGTTGCGTTGTCGTCGAGCGGGTCACGCTGGTCCAGCATGCCGAACGTGAGTCCTCCGCGAATCGTCACGCGTCCGGAATCGGGCTCCTGCGTTCCGCGGAACAGGTGCAGCAGCGTGGATTTTCCGTCGCCGTTCTTGCCGACGATTCCAATGCGGTCGCCTTCGAAAACACCTTGCGTGACGTCAGTGAAGATCGTTTTCGTGGCGAAAGCGAGCGATACGTGTTCAAGTCCCAAATCATAAGTCGGCATAATCCACCAATGTAGCTTAACGGCGGAACCTCAGACAGACGCCGGCCCAACAACCCTACATCAGCTCAGCAACGGTCGGTACTGCCCGGCAACAACCTACCACTGTGGATGGTACGTATCCCAGGCACGTCTGGCAAAGCCGGCACTGGCCCAGCAACGACCCAACACTGGCTCGTCCCGCAGCCTTGGCACAGATCTCAACCCATACAGGCCTCGGCACGGCTTGGCATGGACCTCACGTAAGGAGAACGGTCTCAGTCCGCCATCGACTGCGCGTAGGAGTTGCAGCGTGCGGCGAAACCGGAGAATACCTGGTCCGCGAGGGGCTGCAGCTGCGGATTGCATTCGGCGAACGCCTCGCGCAGTTTCGATTTCGAACCGCCCACGGCTTTCAGATCCTTGACCATGCTCGGCTCGTCCAGCCACTCCTCCAGCAATGTGGGCGTGACTTCCAAATGGAACTGCAGTCCCAGTGCGGAACCGAATCGGAACGCCTGGTTTTTGGTTTTCTCGCTGCGTGCGAGCGGTTGTGCGCCTTCCGGAAGCGTCACCACATCGTTGTGCCAGTGGAGCACGTCCGCGGTCTTGTTCCACATCGAGAAGAAGTCATGCTTGTCGACCCGTTTGATCGGAGCGAATCCGATTTCCGGTGACTCCCCTACCTTGAGTTTCGCGCCGAACGCCGTGGCGATGATCTGATGTCCCAGACACACGCCCAGTATCGGCTTGCCCACGCTCACCGCCGCACGGGCCAGCTTGGCCTCCGCCTTGAGGCCGGGATATTTGCCGTAGTCGAGCGCACCCATCGGCCCGCCCATGATCACCACTCCGGAAACGTCTTTGAAGTCGGGCAGGTCGGGCTTTTTCTCCTTGGCCACGTTCATGATCTGGTATGACAAACCCAAGTCGTCCAAACTATCCAAAATACGTCCCGGCTTCTCCCACGGGACGTGCTGCATAATCAACACCTGCGATTGCGTCATGCAACCATTTTTACATCATTTGCGTAAATAACATTCACAAATTCGACAAAACGACTTCCGCCGTCCTGTTCAGACCCCGTTCAGAGGGCTGTTTCACGTAGCGAATCCAAGCGTGATTATGTCCGATTCAGGCAATACCCTCATGCTTATGACGAACACGCAAGAACCGCAGAATACCAACACTTCCGGCGTCACCGACGCTGTTCCGGCAGTAGCCGAGGCGGCGGCAGGTCTGAAGCTGTATGACACCGCATCGCACGCGGTGTCGAATTTCACTCCGATCAAGCCAGGTCAGGTCGGCATCTACGTGTGTGGCGCCACCGTGCAGAGCTCGCCGCATATCGGCCATATCCGTGCCGCCGTGGCTTTCGATGTGGTCCGTCGCTGGTTCGAACGCCTTGGATACAAGGTCACGTTCGTGCGCAACGTCACCGACATCGACGACAAAATTCTCGACAAGGCGGCCGCCGCCGGCCAGCAGTGGTGGGAACGCGCCTACATTTACGAACGTGAGTTCACCGAGTCGTACAACACGCTCGGCGTTGAGCCCCCGACCTACGAGCCGCGTGCGACCGGCCACATGATCGACATGATCGACCTGATCAAGCAGATCATCGACAACGGCCACGGCTATGTGGTCACCGACGACAACGGCAATCCGACCGGCAACGTGTATTTCGACGTGGCGAGCTGGCCGTATTACGGCGAACTGACGCATCAGAAGCAGACCGCGGTCTCCGACGAGGCTTCGAAGGTCACCGACGCGATGGGCCCGTCCGTGGACAACGCCGGTAACGACAAATACAATCCCGTCGACCCGGCAGACATGTCTCCCGATAAGCACGATCCGCGCGATTTCGCGCTGTGGAAGGCTCCGAAGGATTCCGATCCGCTCGACGCCCGCTGGAACACCCCGTTCGGCACCGGACGCCCCGGCTGGCATATTGAATGCTCCGCGATGAGCCACCGCTATCTGAAGGACATGTTCGATATTCACGGCGGCGGTCTCGACTTGCGATTCCCGCACCACGAGAACGAGATGGCGCAGACGCGTGCAGCCGGCTACGATTCGGCCGCCCGCTGGATGCATTCCGCCTGGGTCACCGCCAAGGGTGAGAAAATGAGTAAGTCGCTTGGCAACGGCCTGTCCGTGCCGGCGGTTCTGGCGCAGAATTCCGCTTGGGTGGTGCGTTACGCGCTCGGTTCCGTGCAGTACCGCTCCATGCTGGAATGGTCCGATCAGACGCTGGCCGAAGCGCAGTCCGCCTACGACCGCGTGGCGAACTTCATCGAACGCGCGGCCGCCGCGATTGGTGAGCAACCGTCGCATGACGAGATTTCCGCGATCGGCGCAGACCAGTTGCCGTCCGATTTCGTTGCCGCGATGAACGACGACATCAACGTTTCCGGCGCAACGGCCGCGATCTTCACCGCGATTCGTTCCGGCAACACGTTGCTGGCGAAGCTGGCCGGCCGTGCCGATTCGGACGTGGCGAAGGCCGAGATGCGCGCCGCGCTGGTGAATGTGCGCGCGATGCTTGACACGCTGGGATTGGATCCGATGGCCGAACCGTGGACGAACGGCGCGACTTCAGGCGCGGCTGGCTCCGGTAACGAATCCGCCGAACACGACGTGCTCAACAAGCTCATCAGCGAGCAGTTGGGCGAACGTGCGCAGGCCCGCAAATCCAAGGATTTCGCACGTGCCGACGCGATCCGTGACGCACTGAACGCGGCCGGAATCGCAATCGAGGACGGCCCGCAGGGCTCCACGTGGTCGCTGAAGTAGTCAATCGAACGCTAAACTGAGGAACATTATGGCAGCATTTAGTTCTTTGACAGACAGGCTCTCGAATGCCTTCAAGCATCTGAAGAGCAAGGGTAAGCTTTCCGAATCCGATATCGACGGCACGATCCGCGAGATTCGCCGTGCGCTGCTCGACGCCGATGTGGCGCTCGACGTGGTGCGTTCCTTCACCGGCCGCATCCGCGAGCGCGCGCTCGGCACCGAGGTCTCCCAGTCGCTCAATCCGGCGCAGCAGGTGGTGAAGATCGTCAACGAGGAGCTCACCGCCGTGCTTGGCTCCGGCGTTGACCGTCCGTTGAACTTCGCGAAGAATCCGCCGACGATCATCATGCTCGCGGGTCTTCAGGGCGCCGGCAAGACCACGCTCGCCGGCAAGCTGGGCTATTGGCTGAAGGATTCCGGTCATACTCCGCTTCTGGTCGCGGCTGATCTGCAGCGTCCGAACGCGGTCACGCAGTTGCAGGTGGTCGGCGAGCGCGCCGGCGTTCCCGTGTACGCTCCGGAGAAGGGCGTGCAGTCCGATGGCGGTGAGGCCGTTGCGTCTCCGGGAATGACTACCGGCGATCCGGTGAAGGTTGCCCGTGATTCCATTGCTTTCGCCAATCAGAAGCTGTATGACACGGTGATCATCGATACCGCTGGTCGTCTTGGTGTTGATGAGGAGCTGATGAAGCAGGCTCGTGATATTCGCGATGCCGTGCAGCCGAACGAGATTCTGTTCGTGATCGACGCGATGATCGGCCAGGATGCCGTGCAGACGGCGAAGGCGTTCGATGAGGGCGTGGATTTCACCGGCGTGGTGCTTTCCAAGCTTGATGGCGATGCCCGTGGTGGTGCCGCGCTTTCCGTGGCTTCCGTTACCGGCAAGCCGATTCTGTTTGCGTCCACTGGTGAGGGTCTGAAGGATTTCGAGGTTTTCCACCCGGATCGTATGGCTTCCCGTATTCTCGATATGGGCGATATTCTCACCCTGATCGAGCAGGCGCAGAAGCAGTTCGATGAGGAGGAGGCCCGTAAGGCCGCCGTCAAGATTTCCGATGGCTCCTTTGGTTTGGATGATTTCCTTGATCAGCTTCAGCAAGTGCGCAAGCTTGGCCCGATGAAGAATCTGCTTGGCATGATTCCTGGCATGGCCGCGCATCGTAAGGAGCTTGAACAGTTCGATGAGAAGGAAATCGACCGTACCGAAGCCATCATTCGTTCGATGACTCCGGCCGAACGTCGTGATCCTTCGATTATCGACGGTTCTCGTCGTGCGCGAATCGCTTATGGTGCCGGTGTTACCGTTTCGCAGGTCAACGCGCTGCTGCAGCGTTTCGAGCAGGCTGCGAAGATGATGAAGCGCATGAGCAACAAGGTCGGCGCTGGAATGCCGGGCTTTGGCGGTCCTTCCATGGGAGGCGGCAAAGGCAAGGGCAAGAAGGGCAAGAAGAAGGGTTCCAAGTCCGGAAATCCGATGAAGCGTGAGGCCGAGGAGAAGGCGTTGCGCGACAAGCTTTCCGGCAAGAATTCTGATGGCAAGTCGAGCGGCGGTTCGGCGTTCGCCAAGAAGCCGCAGAATCCCGCGCTTCCTGCCGGATTGCAGGAGATGATGGGCGATTCCGGAGAACTGCCGCCGAATTTCGGTGGCGGATTGGCCGGTCTGCTGCACTGATATGGGTTTCGTGCATGTCTCGCCTGATTCGCATGGATCTTGCGGTTCAGGCGGGGCATGGTTAGCGTGACTTTTTACGCGAGCTTTCTTGTGATCTCTTATACGAAGGCGGACGTCGGATTTGATTCCGGCGCCCGCCTTCGTTCGTCTGTTGTCGGTGTTGGCGCGGAGGCTACTTCAGCGTAAGCGTCGCGGCCAATGCCAAGTGGTCCGAGCCTTCGACGACGAAGGAGCTCACTTCGGAAGCCGTCAATCCGGGCGTGAACAGGATATGGTCGAGGATGATTCGCGGCCATGTGACCCACGACGGGAAGGTGGCGTGACGGCCCCTCGCGTCGACCAAAGCGGCGTCCTTGAATCCGGCCGACAGCAGCTTACGGAAGCTCGGATGCCCGGTGCCGGAGTTGAGATCGCCCAAGATCACGGTTATATCGCCATCTTTCTGCGTGCTGGCCAGTTCCGAAAGACCGATGATTCCATCCGACCACTCGCGGCATCCACGCATCGGGGATTTCGGATGCGCGGAGACGAACGTGATGCTGCGCATCGAATCTATCGGGAAGCACACTCCGGGCACATCCGCAGCGGGGATCACCGCCGTGACCGGAGACATGTCGCTTGGTTCGACGCGAATCCAAACGCCGTTGAATCCACCGTTGTCGGTGTCTTTGCACTCCCCTAGCTGCCGGTATGGCAGCAGCTCGTCAAGTCCGGCTTCGCGCAGGGACTCGATCAGATCGTTCGTCAGTTCCTGCAAGGCGAGTACCGCGACATCGTGCTGTTTGACGGCCGCCACGATGTTTTCCGCGTTCGCACGACCGAAACGGCAGTTCAGCGTCATAACCCGGAAACGGCCGTTTCGCGCCGATTCCGCACTCTTATCAACATTTGTTTCACGAGTTGTTTCACGCTTTTCGGCAATTTTTTCCGCAACCATCTGCGCGGTATTGTGCGACTCGAGGTTGTTGGACCAGTACGCGACCTTGCGTAACAGCGACGCCACGCAGATCGCGGCGGCGACCACGCCGAGACCCGTTTCATGCAGAGCGAAACCGACGACGCTGATCAGCAACGTCGGAATCCACAGAAACGGCAGGAACGCAATCAAATACGGCATCGGCATGCGGCCATCCCAACCTGCCGGCACCTCGCCCAATGCAACCCATACCACGCATATCAACAGCACAATCCACAGTGCGGCAACCATTCCCCGGAAACCCCTTTCGGCAAACCTTCAGCGCTACAATCGCAACAATCGGCAGTATCGACGGCCTTCGCGAACAACCGGCCCTCAGTGTAGCGAGACGATCTGCCACAAGCCTGAAAAGCCCCTGAATCCACCCAAACATCACACAGCCTCGCGAGTCCAGACCCTGCGGTTATAATTACTAGGTTATTCGCGCGCGCGAGGCCCTCTAACTATCGCGTGACGTGAGGAACACGTGGGTTTCGGATTCCGTGCCCCACACCGAAAACGAAACGCACACCCCTAGATTACAAGGAGAGCCATTTTGGCAACCAAGATTCGTCTGAAGCGCATGGGTAAGAAGTTCTACGCGTTCTACCGCGTGGTGATCATGGATTCCCGCACCAAGCGTGACGGCCGCGCCATCGAAGAGATCGGTACCTACAACCCGAACACCCAGCCTTCGACCATCAATATCAATTCCGAGCGCGCTCAGTACTGGCTCGGCGTCGGCGCCCAGCCGACCGACCAGGTGCTGAACCTGCTGAAGATCACCGGCGACTGGCAGAAGTTCAAGGGTCTCGACGGTGCTGAAGGCACCCTGAAGACCGTTGAGGCTGGCCCGGATGCCGCCGCTCGCGTCGAGGCCGTCGAAGCCCAGGCCCAGAAGCTGAAGGCCGCAAAGTCCGAAGCTGCCGCCAAGGCCGCCGCCGAAGCCGCCGCCGAGGCAGAAGCCGCCGAGGAAGCCCCGGCCGAAGAGCCGGCTGCGGAAGCTGAGTGATCATGCTCGCCCAGGCTGTGGAACATCTGATCAAGAACATCGTCGATTTTCCCGATGATGTTTCGGTGAAGTCCCACGAGAACGCGCGTGGCGAGCTCATTCGCGTGCGCGTGAACCCGGAAGACATCGGTCGCGTCATCGGACGCAGCGGACGCACGGCAAATGCGATTCGTGCCGTAGTGCAGGCATTGGCCGACCACAAGGTGCGCGTCGACATCATGGACGTGCGCAGGTGAGATCCTAGCATGGTGCTTGATATGCATTCTGACGACCCTCAACAGCTTGAGCTGCTGAGGGTCTGTCGTATCGGACGTGCGCAGGGACTCAAAGGCGAAGTCACCGTACAGATCTTTACGGACGAGCCGGAATACCGGTTCGCTCCCGGTGCCGTGTTGTACACGAAAGATGGTGAGGAAGAGTACGTGGTGGAGCATTCCCGTACCTTCAAGAACCGTTGGATCATCAAGTTCGAAGGCATTGACAACCGCGACGATTCCGAAGCCGCCAACGGCGTTGTGCTGTATGGCGAGGCGGACGATCCAGAAGACATGCTGGAGGCCGACGAGTGGTATCCGAAGGACCTGATCGGTCTTGAGGCACGCCTCGCCGAGAACAATTCCCTCGGATTGGAATCCGGTCTGGTGGTCGGAAAAGTGGTGGACGTGATCGAAGTGGCCCAGTGGCTGCTCAAGATCCGTCTTGCGAATCCGGTGAAGGACGCTGACGGCGTGGTTGTGGAGAACAGCGCGCTGGTTCCTTTTGTGGACGATCTCGTGCCGGAAATCGATCTTGAGGAAAGGTATCTGACCATCGATCCGCCCGGAGGATTGATTCCGGGGCTCTGAGTCTGCGGACTCGAGCCGAAATCAACTTCGATGCGGGGTTCGGGAAGCGTTTTCCGGGCCCCGCATTCGCTTGGCAGACGTTCCATTATTCTGGAACATTATGAAGATTGATATCGTCTCCGTATTCCCGGAATACTTCGAAGTGCTGAACCTCAGCCTGCTGGGCAAAGCGCAAGACAAGGGTCTTGTGGAAGTCCACGCGCACAATCTGCGCGATTGGACGCACGACGTTCACCACTCCGTAGACCACGCCCCCATCGGCGGCGGCGCCGGCATGGTCATGAAGCCGGAAGTATGGAGCGAATGTCTCGACGAGCTGCTGGATCTCGAACCGACCACGATCGACTGCGATTATACTGCCACTGAAGACGGCTCTGACAGTGCTGACAGTGCCAAAGACGGCGTGGTTGCGGAAGCTGCGGCAATCGCGGAACATGCGCCGGTGCTGATCTTCCCGAATCCGTCGGCACCGCTGTTCACACAGCAGGATGCCACGGAACTCAGCCACGCCGATCATCTGCTGTTCGGATGTGGCCGATATGAAGGTTATGACGCCCGTATTCCGCAATATTACCGTGCGCAGGGCATCGACGTACGCGAATATTCAATCGGCGATTACGTGCTCAACGGCGGCGAGGTAGCGGTATCCGTCATGTTGGAGGCGATCACCCGACTGTTGCCGGGATTCATGGGCAATGCCGAATCGATCGTCGAGGAATCCTACACCGGCGACAACGCGCTGCTGGAACACCGTCAGTACACCAAGCCGGCTCAATGGCGCGGCATCAAGGTTCCCGACGTGCTGCTTTCGGGCGACCACGGCAAAGTGGACCGTTTCCGCCGCGACGAGGCCCTGGCCAAAACGAACGAGCTGCGTCCGGACCTCATCGAAGCGTTCGACTGCTCCAAGCTCAGCAAAGCCGATCGTAAAACGTTGATGACGTTGGGCTGGGAGGTTTCCGGAGAGCACCCCCGCAAGCGCTGACTGCCTTCATACTTTAAGGGCGTGTTGGAACGTAGTTTATCGAATATGTTCCAACACGCCCTGATACGTCTGCCTTACTTGAAGTGCGCCTAGTCTTCCTGCGCAACGGCACAGATATAGTAGACGGCCGTTTCGCCGTAATCGCGTCGATCGACGATCTCCCATCCGTCGGGAGGAGTCGGCTCGTCCGAGCGGGTGGAGCGTTCCAAAACGATGACCGAACGTTCGTCGGTCAGGTCACGTCCGGCCAGGTCGGCAAGCAGCTGGTTGCATTCCTCGGTTGAGAACGCGTACGGCGGGTCGATGAAAATCACGCCGAACGGCACCACTGCAGCGGCCGAAGACGCATACTTCTCCGCCTTGGCCTTGATTACACGGGCGTTCATGCCCGATTCCCACGAACGATTGTGCTTCAACGCATTCAGGGTCTTCGCAATCAGCGCCGCCGCCGGAGCCGAAGATTCCACAGCGACCAGATCGCATGCGCCACGGCTCAACGCCTCGACGCCAAGGGCGCCGGTTCCGGCGAACAAGTCCAGCACATGCGCGTCGTCAAGCGCACCCCACGAGTCGAGACGCGAGAAGATCGCCTCTTTCGTACGGTCTGTGGTCGGCCTGGTACCTGCTTTCGGCGTGGTCAACGCCACACCCTTGAATCGTCCGGAAATAACACGCATGGCTTCTAGACTAATTGCTGGTCAGGAAGGTCTCGTTGCCGCGCGTGAAATCAAGCACCGCTCCGGCAAGCTGCACATACTCACGTAATTCCGAATCGGCGGCGACCAATTTCACGGCTTCGGCCCGTGCTGTCTCGATAATCTTCACATCCTTGACCACACGAAGAAGCTTCAATCCCGATTTTCCACCGGATTGCGCGTCTCCCAGCACGTCACCAGCGCCACGGAATTCCAGATCGGCCTGCGCGATTTCGGCGCCATCCAGCGTACCTTGGATTACGTCCAGCCGGCGTGCCGCATCGCTGCCTTCCAGAGCTCTGGAAATCAGGAAGGCACCCGATTCGGTACCGCCGCGTCCCACACGTCCGCGCAGCTGGTGCAGCTGAGACAACCCATATCGATCGGCGTCGAAAATCACCATGCAACTGGCCTGTGTCACGTCCACCCCGACTTCGATGACCGTGGTGGACACCAGCACCGGAGTTTCCCCGGATTCGAAGCCTGCCATTACCTGCGCTTTCGTGGTATCGTCGTCACGTCCGGTCAGGGTGGCGATGCGAATGCCTGCGAATTGCGGCAGCGACCGCAGACGGTCGGCGATCTCCGCGACGGAGTGCAACGGAGGTCGCTGCTCACGTCGTTCATCATCCTCGCCGAGATCATATGACGCGTCGAATGCGGAACCTACTTCCGCATTGTCCGCACAGTCCGCCGTATCCGCATCTTCGGCGTTGGCGTCGATACGCGGGCAGACCACGTACGCGCGCTCCCCCGCGTCGATGCGATGGCGAATCAGGCTGAACATCTCCGCCATCAGGGCCCCGTTCTCTTCAGGCACGATGAAGGTGCGGATTGGTTTCCTGCCGCCGGGCAGCTCGGTCAGCCAGGAGATGTCAAGATCACCGAACCAGGTCATGGCGGCGGTACGCGGAATCGGCGTTGCGGTCATGACCAGCAGGTGCGGCGCGTTCGACGTTTTGGAATTCAACGATTCGCGTTGTTCCACGCCGAAGCGATGCTGTTCATCGATCACCGCTAACGTGAGGTTCGGCGCTTGAAAGGTTTTGGAGAATGCGGCATGCGTGGCCACCACGATGCAGGGCACGCCTGAGGCCGCCGCCGCAAGCACACGTCGGCGTGCGGCAAGCTTCATGCCGCCGGTCAGCAGCAACACCGGAATGTCATCGGCCGTCGAGTCGACTTGTCCACCTTCATCCACAGGCGTGTTGTGTATTGTTTCGCCTTCGGATTCCCCGGATTTCGACTGGTCGTCGTCACTCTCCCACTGTTCTGAGGTGTAGTGGTTTCGCATCCGTTCCACCATGCCACGGATGCTTGCGTAATGCTGCTCCGCAAGCACCTGTGTCGGCGCCACCAGAACGGCCTGCCCTCCCGATCCGACGGCCTGCATCATCGCAGCGACGGCCACAACGGTTTTGCCGGAACCGACCTCACCCTGCAGCAGACGTTGCATGGGGTAATCGTGCGCCATATCGTTGGAAATATCGTCGATCACCTGCCGTTGCCCTGCCGTCAACGCAAA
>CAVBVU010000029.1:0-16663 GCA_963598975.1 Anaerovoracaceae bacterium | reverse complement strand
GTACACGGCCGGTGAAGGCGATCACCGTGCCGTTTTCGGCGCTTTTGCCTTCATTGCGCACTTCGACCGGGTACATGAGCACCGGCATCTGGTTGCCTTTCCAGGTGGCCACGCCGACCACGAGGGAAAGTTCCTTCACGCCGCTGATGAGGCTTTTGGCGTCGCGGTCGTCGGTCACGCGTTCGATACGGCGTCCCGCGGCACGCAGCATGCCGCCGTCCCGGAACAATGATCCGAGGGTCACATGGCCGCTGGCGAACAGTTGCGCGATGCCGGAGGGGTGCGCGTGCGTCAGGTCGAGCTGTGCGCTCAGTCGGGACACGTCCTCAAGTGCGGATGGCGACAATCCGAGTCGGTACCTTTCGCGCCATCCTCGGATTTCGTCGAGCGCGTCGTTGTTCTGCTCGTTGCTTTCATTCATGTGTTGGCTCACTTCCCCACCGCTTTGCGGTATTGCGCATAGCCTTCGTTGTTGGACAAGGCCGCGTCCACGTCTTGATTGCCGAGCGCGCCAAGCCATGCGTACAGATCATCATACAGAGACGGATTCATGGCGAGGAACGGCAGGAGTTCCGGGTGACGGGCCATTTCGAACTGTTCGGTGAAATCGTCGGTGCGCTTGGCGTCGTCGGAGGTCAGTCCGTCCACTTCGATGGTTTGTTCCTGCTCTTTGAAATCGCCCTTCGCCACACGTTCGAACACGGATCCCGGTTCGAACACCGGAGTGAACGCAGCCGTTTCCTCCGGGGAGGTCGCAGCGGGCTCTTCGACGGCGGCATATTCGGCGTAGGGGCGGAAACGCTCATCATCGTTCGTCTGGGATTCAACGTTCTCTTGCGAATCGTATCCGTCCGCCATTTCAGGTTCGACGGTCTCGACGGCATCGCTGTTCACGGCTTCCTGCATGACTTCCGCAGCCGGTTCGATGTCGGCTACACCGTGTTCCGGCGTATCTTCCGTATGGAACCTGTCGAAACGGCCGCCGGAAAGCTGGCTTACGGGAACCGTGTCCTGCATTCTGCGGAGACGGTCCGCCTCCGCCTGCTCCCGGGCCTGCCTGTCCGCCTGCTCCTGGATCTGCTCGGCCGCCGGTTCCTGAGATTGCATGCCGGCTTGGGCCGCGGCATCCGCAAAGAGGTCACGGGGTTCGTTGCTGGACGAATCCTCACGCCGCGGCTGTACAAGGGAGACGGATGGAAGTTCTCCATAATCCGGTTCATCGGAGTGGATCGGTGCGAATGACTGGTGTTCGGCCTGACACAGGAAACCGACTCGCTTGGAGACGCTGCGCGCATTGAACAGAGCTGTCGGTTCGCCCGCGCGCAGGTTGAGGATATCGTCCACCGACATGCCTGCGGCATCCGGCTCCTGCGTGGTCTCGGCCGAAGCCGCGTATTCGAACAGGTTGGACACCACTGGCTGGCTGTCGCTGGTGGAATCATCATCCTGGTAGCGTTCGAAGACTATCCGAACGTCTCCGAACTGCATGTTCGTGGGGGAAGACGGAAGCGCGAAGTCGTATCCCGCCGGAAGCCTCATCAGCTCACCGCTGGGAGACACCACGTACGAACCATTCGTGGAACTGAGGTCGCGAACGAAGGCCCTTCCCTTCTCGTCCACGGAAAAAACCGCATGTCTTTTCGACATGGATTTCTCGGTATCGATGATATCGACACGCTCATAGCCATCATCAGCCAATGGACGCAGCGGCTTACGTCCAATCTCCACGCTTTCGCCGCCGCCGAGCTTTTTCAGGTCATTCCCGTCAACCTTGACGACCCATTGCTCCGCCGTTCGTTGGTTTTCGCTCACCGTTGTCGGCCTTCCTTTCACACACAAGACTATCTGCCATTGTGTCATGCTTCGTCATGCCACGCAGGATATGACATATCAGATCGGTAACTTTCGCCTATTTTCCTCATTCTACCGACGCTCCCGCCCATACCCATCATTCGCGACGATTCAGAGGAGGGAAACCTTACGAGTTCAAAAATCATGCAAACCAATACGGGCGATGCGAGAGGCACAGGATTGCAAGAGAATCGCCCACCATAGCGGAAAACCCCGCTGCCATCCGGCAAACGGGGTTTTCTCCAAGCTTGCGATTGCGGCTTATGCCGCGCGAATCACTTGAGCTCGACGGTAGCGCCAGCTTCTTCCAGCTGAGCCTTAGCCTTCTCGGCGTCTTCCTTCTTGGCCTTCTCGAGGACAGCCTTCGGAGCGCCGTCAACGAGAGCCTTGGCCTCAGCCAGACCCAGGGAGGTGATAGCGCGGACGGCCTTGATGACCTGGATCTTCTTGTCGCCAACGGCGGACAGAACGACGTCGAACTCGTCCTTCTCTTCCTCAGCCGGAGCAGCGGCGCCCGGAGCGGCGATCACGGCAGCGGCCGGAGCGGCAGCCTCGACGTCGAACTTCTCTTCGAAGGCCTTGACGAACTCGGAGAGCTCAACCAGGGTCATCTCACCGAAAGCTTCGAGCAGCTCATCGTTGGTGTACTTAGCCATAATGGCTTCCTTTCATTCTTGGCGACGGATTGATATGAAGAGGTATCCGTCACCCAAAACTTTTTCTTTTCTTGTGGTTGCTTGCGTTCACGCGGCGAGCCGCAGCGAAATCAGGCAGCCTTTTCCTGCTTCTCGCGCAGCGCATCGATCGTACGCACGGCCTTGGTCGGCAGAGCGTTGAACAGGTACGCGGCCTTGGACATCGTAGCCTTGATGTCGCCGGCGAACTCGGCGAGCAGCTGCGGGCGAGACTTGAGGTCTGCCAGCTTCTCAGCACCTTCAGCGTCGTAGACGGTGCCATCAACATAGCCGCCCTTGACGATCAGTGCCTTGTTGGTCTTGGCGAAGTCACGCAGGGTCTTCGCAGCTTCGATGAAGTCACCCTTCACGAAGGTCACAGCGGTCGGACCGGCGAGGATCTCGTCGAGACCTTCGATGCCGGCTTCCTTGGCTGCGATGCGAATAAGCGTGTTCTTAGCCACAGTGTAGGAAGTATCGCGGCCTAGCTTTTCACGCAGTTCAGAGATCTGCGGAACGGTAAGCCCGCGGTACTCGGTCAGGTAGACGGCATCAGCTTCGCGGAACTTGTCCGTAAGCTGGGCGACCACCACTTCCTTTTCGGGCCTCTTCATGGCGTTCCTTCCTTAGTCGGCCATTGACTGTGAAGCGGAACGTTTGCCGGGCAACAAAAAAGCCCTGCACGCAGGCAGAGCAACATTCGACCGCTAAGCGGCATACCCTTGGTGGGCGTATGTTCATCAACCTGCGTTGGCTTGGCGAACCAAACTTCGTGAGCGCTTGCGCGCTCCAACCAACGGTCTGTGGTTTACGAGTGGTTAATTTACGGGCAGCTCTGGACTATCGTCTTTCGGGCGTGTCGAATCCGCGTGCTTCGTTTGCTTCTTCGGCTTGCGCTTCACGTAGACCACCATGAGAGCCAGCGCGAGCGCCCAAGCCGCAACGATCACCGCGACGATGTATTTGCCGGTGTTGTCTTTCGCGGCGTCCTTGAGATCCGGCGCCGGTTGCGGCATGGTGGTACGTTCCCCGGTAACGAGGATGCGCATGTTGTTCACGCCGTATGGCGTGCAGGTGAGCAGCGTGACCAGATCCTCGCCTTCGACGATTTTCAGTCCGTCGAACTGGTTCGGTTCCACCACGGTGATGCTTTTCACCTTGTAGGCGAGGGTCTCGTCAAGCACCGTGATGTAGAAGAAGTCGCCGATCTTCGCCTGGCGCAGGCTGAGACGGTCGAACATCACCTGGTCGGCCAGGCCGGTATGCGCGGAGATCACGGCATGCGTGCTGCTGCCTCCGACCGGCAGCGACGTTCCGTACATATGTCCCGCGCCCATGTCGAGCACCTTGCTTGACGTTCCGTGGCGTACCGGAAGGTTGATGCCGAGCGTCGGATATTTGATGGTCGCCATGATGCCGTCCGCGGGAGTGTCCAGCTGCGACTGGTAGTCCTTATCCTGTTCGGAAAGCGTCTTGCCGTCATCGCCGCTGGAGAAGGGATCCGTGACCTCTCCCAGCACGTTCTGCCCTCCGCTGGCCAGCCGCTCGTTGTATTCCTGGGCCTCTTTGATTTCCTGCTGGCGTTGTTCCTTGGCGAGCTTGAGCGATTCGCCCTCGTGCACTTCGGTCACGCTGGACTGTTTGTTGAGGTTGCCCACCATGAACATGAGCGGCATGGTGCACAGCAACACACCTATGGAAACGAGGACCATGCCCGCGATCGCCTGCATGCCAAGTTTTCGCGTGGTCTTGTGTTTCGGTCTGCGTTGCAGTACAGCCATGCCGCTCAGTTCCAGTCAGAGTCCGGCCGTCATCCGCGCTTGCGCGCGCGCATGAGGGTCAGGCCGCCTCCGACGCACAGCAGTCCGGCCACCATGTAGATGCACAGCCAGGCAGCGCCGGTCTTCGGCATTTCCGCCAGATTGCGGGCGTTGCGCACCTGGAAGATGTAATCACTGTTGTAGAGCCTCGTCACCATTCCGTTGGCATCCCCCTTGGTGATTTCGGCCTTGTACTTTCCGCTCTGGGTCTTGTCCGCCGTGATCTTGATGGAGAACTCCGGCAGAATCGGATTGTTGAACGGGGACTCGGTCTCGGTGACGGTGTACTCGCCGTCAAGGCCCTCGATGAAGAGCAGGCCATCCGAATCGGTGACAATGGTATCGGTGGTACCGGTGGTTTCCGTATGGTCGGCCAGACGGTAATGCTTCGAATCGACCTTTACGAACTGCAGCGTATTGACGTCCCCGGTGATCGGATCCTTCTGGGTGATCCGGAATTTGGCACCGGCCAGTCCGGAGCCTCCCATGTCGGTCTTGACCATGGAGAAGCCGCTGACATAGGTGCGGGTTTCCTGAGCGTCCTTCTTCTCATGGTCATCCGATTTGCCTGGATTGTGCGAGTACTCGACTTCGACGATATTCGGGTTGCCCGGATAGCCGATCACCGCGTTCTTGTTGACCCATGCGTCGTAGGTGACCACGATCTCAGCCTCCGTTCCGGACGCACTGACCGGGAACGCCGAGGCATTCGCGATGCTCTTGACGAAGACGCCGTCCACCAGTTGTCCGAAAACGATGTTGAAGCTGCTGCCGCCAACGTATTCCGCACCGGTGTCGCCCTGCGCGCCACTCGCAGGATTGGCCTCATCACCGGTAACCACCTGGTAGTCCTTATCCTTGGTGAGGACGGTACCGCCCAAAGTGACCTTGACGCTGTCCGGATCGAAGGTCAGACCCTTGGAAAGGGTATCGTTCAGCGCAAGGTAGTAGGAGTCGTAACCGGTCCAGTTCGGAGACTGGGTTCTAAGCTGGAAGGTGACCTTACGACCGATGCTGGTCTCGTTGTCATAGCCCTCGTCGGCGGAAGTATCACCGTTACCGATGAAGTCTCCGTTGCCTTTGCCGTCGTTGTTCTCGCCCTTGATGATCTTCTTATCCACGGTGATGCCGTGAATCTTGTAGGTCACATCGCCGAGGGTAAAGGCGGTGGCGCCTTCCTTGGTTCCCTGAAGCTTGGTGACGCCAGCGATGCCGGTGCCGTTCATCATGACGATGGACGCCTGACCGCTTTCGGTGCGGTCAACGATCATATACACGCCCGGCCTCAATCCCGACACGGTCTGCGATGTCTTGCTTCCTTCAGTGGTAGCAGCCCAAGTGCCCGTACCTGAATGGTTAACAATCGCAGTCTCGTTCTTCAGTGCGTCGAGGAAGTTACGCAGTTTGCCCGACCACGGGCTGTCGGTGGAATCCAACAGATTCTGCACCACCCATGCCATATATTTGCCTGAAGAACCGACCGTTTCCGACGTGTCGATCTCACACTTATCCAACGCACTTTTAACGGCGTTGTTAAGGGGTACGCTTACGTCCGCAATGTCGAAGCCGGTGATCACGCGCTCGCCTTCTTCATTGGTGATGTACTGGGCGCTGGAGTAGTACGCTAGCGGAATGGCGACCAGGGTCTTGGCGCTGATGTCGGTATCGCCGGACACGGTCACGGTGATGGACTGCGTGGCGGCGAGTTCATCGGCCGTGAACAACGTCTCGGTTACGGTCTCGTCGGCGATCGCGCTGCCGGCGAATGCCATTCCTGACAGCAGTGTGGCCGCTGCGGCCACTCCTGCCAGGAGTTTCTTGGTTATGGAATTCATTGCGGAATCCTTCCTCCTCTTTGGATTAAATCCTTGTGCGGTTGGTTGTTTTGACATTGGGTTTGCCGTTCCATGCATGGTCCGGCTCGCTTGTTGAGCTTGAATTGGTGGTTACGCGTTGCGGCGCCTCCTTGCGATGGCCATTGCCGTGATGCCGGCCGCGATCAGCAGCAGGCCAGCCGCCGAGATCGGCGGCAGTCCGAAGAGCTTGCCGGAATGCGGCATCGCAGCCAAGGCCACCTTGTTGGCGACGATCGCAACCGCCTGATGTTCGCCGTCCGCGGCCTGCGGGAACAGTCCGTCCTTGCCGTCCGTTCCGATGGTCTGTCCGCCGATGTTCCATGTGGCGTTGCCTTGGTCGTCGACTGTCACCGTGTAGGTCACGTCGGTCATCTGGTAGCCAGTGGGCGCCGTGGTTTCCTTGACGTTGTAGGAATGGCCGGCTATGAGCTGTGCGGATAGTTGCGCCGAGCCTTCATCATCCGTGGTGATGGTGAGCGTGGTGGAGGTTCCGTCCGCGAAGGTTTCGCCGTCGGCTGCCGGGGTGATGGTGAACACCGCTCCCGCAAGCTTCTGGCCGTCGACGAGATTGCCTTGCAGATCGGCCGCTTCCTTGATCAGCTTGAGTGCGATCGGCGTATCGGCCGCGGTTACGGTGAAGGCTGCGTTCTCTCCGGTTGCGTTGACCGAATATCCGGTCACGTCCTGCGTGGGCGTGATGGTGCCGTCGGTCGCCACGGTGAACGTATAGGCCTGTGCAAGGCGCAGATATCCGTTCGGGGCCGTGGTTTCCGTCAACGTGTATTCGGTTTGGCCGTCGGCGATGAGCTGCGCCTTGTCTATGGTGGCGTAGCCCGTTTCGTCGGTGGTCAGCGTCTTCGTGGTCGCGCTGGTCTGCCCCGCGAAGATGCCGGTGAGTTCAAACACGGCTCCGCTCAGCTTGCGCGACGCATCGACGGCGGACACCTTGGTCATGTAGAACTGCGTCGGATCGTTGGCCACATCTCCGGTGAACACCGCGATTTCGCCGGCCGTCGACGTTGTGGAGAACGCGGCCGGAACATCGCCGATCGCCTGCAGCGAGCCATCGTCCTGCACGGTGAAGGTCAAGGTGCTGTCCACCTTGATGTAGCCTGCCGGCGCAACGGTTTCCGCAAGCGTGTAGGTGTTGCCCACCACCAGCGTCTTATTGTCGGTGGCGTTCGGCAAGGATGCCTTGCCGTCCTCGCCCGTGGTCAGCGTGATGGCGTCCGTGGAACCGTCGGAGAATGCCGATGCTGCAGCATCGCCTTCGGCTGGCTTCGGCGTCAGGCTGAACACCGCGCCTTGCAGGGTCGTGCCGTCCGCGTTCTTCTTGGTGATGGAGAACGTGATCGGCTCGTCCTTGGCCTCGATCACGGCGGAATCGTTGAGGGTGACGGAACCGTTGGCGAACGCATCCGTGGAATCTTCCGCCTTGACGATGCTGCCATCGTTCCTGACCATAATCTTCAGCGTTCCCGTGATGCGCTTGTATCCGGCCGGAGCCTTGGTTTCCTCGATGAGGTAACTGTTGCCCGCCACCAGTTGGCCGCTGATGGATACGTTGCCGTTCTCATCGGTGGTCAGCACCTGCGAGGCCGTATTGTCGGCGAAATGGGAGCCTTCAGCCGGGGTGATGGTGAATTCCGCTCCGGCAAGCTTCGCGCCGCTTTCGGACGAGCTCTTGCTGATGGTCAGCGAGATCTTGGCATTGGTCATCGACGTGTTGTGGTCGATGGCGTCCGCCGCATCCTGGCTGTCGGCTTCACCGAACGAAGTGCGGTCCAGCGTGATTTCATCGGAGACCAGCAGGCCGCTCGAATCCTGGCCGGAATAGCCGTCCTGTGGTGAGGTTTCCACGAAACGGTAGGTGCCCCACGGCAGATTTCGAATCATCAGAACGCCCTGCGAGCCGTTCTCATCCTGAGTGGTTCCGGTGATGGAACCGCTCTGATCGATCGTGGCCGCATACGTGTTGCCCGTCTGCAGATTCTGCAGTGCGTCAACGTCGATCCAAGCGCCGTTCGACTTGTGCTGCACCTTGAACGTGACGCCGTTCAGCAAGGCGGCATCGTCGGCTGCGGTCTTGGTCAACGAAATCGTGCCGCGCAACGACTGGTTGGTCAAACCGTTTCCGCCGACCGACGAATCGACGTCGGTGGCGTCGATGGCGTCGCGATCAGCCTGCTCGGCAAGATCGAAGGTCTTTGCGTTGTCGGCATCGTCGATGGTGAACTTCGCCACGACCTTGTTGCTTACCGCATAGCCTTGGTTGGCCGTTTCGGTCAGCGTGTAGGAGCCCTTCTTGAGACCGGTGATCTTGAGTACGCCCGAATCCGCGTCCGAAACGTCTTCCACCGCGGACATTCCGGCGTTCATGGTGTAGCTCTTGCCTGATTCCAGATCGGTGGCCACCACAGTGGATTCGGTGGAGCCGCTCTTCATGTATTCAAGCGTGAATTTCGCGCCGTCGATGGCGGAGCCGGTTTCGGCATCGATCTTCGCGATGCGCACCGCGGCGTTGAACTCGCTGTTCTCGACCGCCACGTCGAAGGTGTTCCCGTGCGCCCCATCGCTGTCGAGCGTTGCGGCGGCGATGGTGAATGTCGTCACCTTTCCGGTATCGCCGACGGTGTCGAAGGTCGAGCCGGTTTCCTTGACGTAGTAGGTTCCGGCGGGAAGTCCGTCGCTCTGGTTGGCGTAGTACTTGGCCAGATCGCCGAACGCCTGATCCCCGTTCAGCCATGCGACGTCACCATGCGCCGCCGAAGACCACGTTCCGTCCGCATCGGTGGTGATTTCCGCGATCTTCACGTCGGCGTCGGACTGCGAATCGCCCACCATCTTGTACAGGTCGAAGGTCATGCCGGAAACCGGCTGTTTCGAATCGTTATGGGTGAACGTCTTGTCCAGCTTGAGCTGCGTACGGAAGACCGAATCCGTCACCGTGATGACGGCGTCGGTTTGGGAACCGGAATTCTCGATCGCAACCTGTGCGGACGAGCCTTCCAAGGTCACGGCGCCATCGGAAGCGACGGTCATCTTGAAATCGCCGACCTTCACGTGTCCGCTCGGCAACTTGGTTTCCTTGACATCATAGGTACCCGCGGGCAGACCGATGATGTAACCGTCAATTCCGGCCACTCCACCGTCAGGATTATCTATTGGCGTGCCGTTGACCCACACACGGCTTGATTCCGTACCGTTCTCGTCACGCTGCCAGATGGCATACAGTTTGCCGTCCTTCTGCACCTGCAACTCGACGCCGTTCAAATCCTCTCCTGCGGAGCCGGTGGTGTCGTCGCCGATCTTGCCCAGCTTGAATCGGGTGGCCGTATTGGTGAGCGATACGTTCTGCCAATTGCCGTCATCGGTTCGCGTGGACGAGTCATCGGATCCGTACACCGGGTAGAAGCCCTGTGCGGAGGCGCTTTCCTCCACGGCACGATACTGGTAGACGTTGCCGTTCGCATCGTTCTTCGGCATGGCTTCCGTGGTGAAGGTCCAGGAACCGTCACTGTTCTTCTGCCAGGTGATATCGGGCGCTACGGACTGGCCGTCTTCCGTCTTCGTGACGTTCTCCCATTCACCGCCCGAGATTCTGCGCTGAACGGTCAGCTTCACCAGGTACGACATGTCGTCCTCAGTCACGGAATCGGGGAAAAGACCTGTTCCGTAATCATTCCACATCTTGGTGCCGCTCAGGGTCACGGTCTGCAGCTTGTTAGTGAAGGTCTGCGGCGTGGATTCGCTCATGGCGTCGCCGTCCGTGACGACCAGCTGCGCGTTGGTTCCTTCGGCGCACGCTCCATCGGAAGGTTCGCTTACGGTGTTTCCGCTCTTGCAGGCCAGCACGGTGCCGCCGTTCACCTGGTAGCTGCCGGTGAGCTCTTCCACCAAACGGTACTGGTATGCGCTGCCGTCATTGCTGACGGACGGCAGATTCGCGAACGTTCCGGTCGCCGAATCCGTTCCGTTTCCGGAAACGGTGACCTTGACGACCTTGGAGTCGAAGCCGTTCGCGACCTTTGCGCCGTACTTGGTCACCCAGGCCCATCCGGTATCTGCGGTCCTGCGCTGCAGACGGAACGTGGTCGTCCACTTGGCGCTGGATGAGGATGTGCCCGGGCGGGTCGCCCATGCGTTGGACTGGTCATCCCAAGTCTTCGTGGCGTAGACGGTGGTGTTTTCCAACGTGTTGGTGATGGTCGTGGTGGTGCCGGTCGTGGTCTGCGACGGCTGGTACGGCCTATACGTCTGGTACGTGCCGGAGTCGTCGGGGCTGGCGATGTTCACGGTGATCGGCGTACCGCTGTTGTCGTAGATCAGCTTCGATTCGACGGCTCGCCAGCTGACGTTGTAGGCGGTGCCATCGGTGCCGTAAATCCGTACGGCAAGGTTCGTCCAGGTGTACGGGCCGTACGAGTCCTTCATGTTCTGCCCGCCCGGAGACCAGTACTGTTCGATCTTTCCGGCAGACTCGAACTGGCTCGTATTGAACGAGTCTCCCAGAACGGCCGTCAGCGCGGTGTCGGCACGTGCCCATTCTTGGACAACGTCACCTTCGCTATTCGTGATCTTCGCCTGCAGTTCGACGTATACCTTCGGACGCTGGTTGCGCTTATCTTTGTTGTCTCCCGACCACTTCTTCTGCACGCTGGCCGTGGTGGTGAGATTGTTCTCAAGGTTGTTGGGGAACTTCGCCGGATTGGTGGAGTCGCCTGCATCGACCGAACCGCCGTTGGCGTTCTTGGCCGTGTACTGCGAATCCTTGGAATCCGCATCAGTGCTCAGCACTTCCTGGACCGTGTACTTCCACAGTTTGCCGTTCGGCGCCCACTTGTCGACCTTGGTGATGTTGTAGGTCCACGTGTTGTCGCTGTTCTTGACCCAGGCCAGGCAGTTCTTCGTGCAATCCTGCGCCTCGGAAAGTTCGACCACACCATCGGTGAGATTCGGGTCGAGCGTGCCGTCCTGATCGGCGCGGGTCAGTTTGAGCGTCAACGTGTCCGGACGGGTGTTGAGCTGGTTGCCCCTGTCGCTCCACACCTTCGTGCCGGTCAACGCCGCTTCCTCGGCGGTATATGTGTTGGTGAACACGGCAGCCTTGACGCCCGTGTTCGGTTCGAGGTCCAGCGTCGAGTCGTCCGGCGTCACCGGGGTGCCGGTGGGGTTCGACCCATCGGCCGGTTCGTTCATCGTGATGCTGGTGGAGTCGGAGGTATATCCGTTGACGGAGTCCTCCTCAACCGTGTAGATCCAGTACTGGCCTCCCGGGGTGAATATGTCCAGATTGTTGAACGTCACCGTGCCGCACCCGTTGCCGGACGCTCCGATACTGCTTGAAGCCAGGCTCAGAGCGCTGGAATTGCCGGCCAATCCCTGGGTGGCGCTCGTGGAGTCGATGCTGGAAGTGGAGCACTGCGTGACCTGGTTGCCGGTGAGCGTCTGTGTACCCACCAATGTCTTGGCGGACTGCGTGCCGTCCGATGCCACATACGAGCGGTACAGACTGAACGTTACATCCGGATACTTGGTGTCGGCGTCCGTGCGGCCTTGGAACCGCTTCGTCACCTGCAACGAACCCTTGCTGGAGGAGTACGTGTTCTCGATGATGAAGGAGCCGGTCTCGCCGTGGCTGATCTTGTACACCTTGCTCGACAGCGTTTCGGAGGTCTTGTCCGTATCGATCATGTCGTCGATGTCGAAACCGCCGGGAACGCTGGTGGAACCGTTTTCGTAGTTGATCAGGCCGTCGATGATTTCGCGGGCGCGGTATTCGTAACGCCGTCCGAACTTGTCGTACTTAGGCAACGAATCAGCGGTGGATTCATCCGTGCCGTTCACGCCGTAATGGCTGATTGTGTACGCATACCTGTTCGCGGACACTCTGGTCAGACCATCATTGCCGGTGCTGGCCACTTCCGAAACACCATCCGCCACATCCTGAGAGGCACCGGTTTCGACGCCGATCACCTTGTAACCGGTAATGTTGCCGTCAGCGTCCGTGACTTCCTGGAACGTCAGTCTGCCCCAGTCGGTTTCGGTGCTGGACCATACGCATGTTCCGGCATTCGCGTCCGACACACTGCAGGTGCTCACCATCGTGCCGTCGGACGACTGATATTGGCCGCCGGCCATCCTGCGCTGTACGTGCATGGAAATCTGCGGAAGGTCCGATTCCTTGAAACCGGTCGGAACGTTCTTCCACAGCTTTTCGCCATTGGCCGTCATGGTGCCGGAAATCGTGAAGTTGATGGTGCCGTCCTCGCGGACCGCCTGGTTGAGATTGATGCCGCTCGAAGTCTGGTCGGCCAGTTCGATGGACTTTGCCGCGGCGGCCTTTTCAGTATCGGCTGCGGTGGCCTTATCCCAATCCGTGGTTCCGCAGTATTCTCCCACGCAATTATCATCTCCGCTTTCACCGTAGGTGAAGAACTGCGGGTTGTAGCCCAGGTTTGTGACCGTACCGGCTTCCACCGAGGTCGTCGCAGTGGCGTAGTAGAAAATCTCCCTGCCATGGTCGTCGTACTTCGGCAGGTTCTTGATGACCGCTTTCTGGTTGTAGACCTTCCGGTTTTCCGAATCGGTCTGCCATGCGTATGCCTCGTAGTCGTCGAACGGCTCGTAGCTGACCGCGGGATTGCCGTCCGCATCAAGACTGTCGTAGTCGTACACCGTTCTGTACAACGTCAGATATATGTCCGGACGCTGGTTGAGCGTCTCGTTCACGTATGCGTCGTACCACTTTGTATGGAAGGTCACGTCCTTCGTGCCGACGCGCTGGTTGTCGAAAACGTATTGGGCGGTGTCGTGGAAACGCCAGGGCGAGGAAAGACCTTCAGTCGGCGTAGCCGCGGTACCCACGTAGTCGCCCTTGCTGTCGTCCGGCATGGTCTCCGTCACGCTGTAGTGGAGGATGGCGCCGTAATCGTACTTCGGAAGCGCGTAGAAACGGATATGCGCTTCGCCCTTTACCTTGTCTTCATCGCAGACGGTGACTTTCAGTCCTTTACCGTCATTGACGATCTCCACGGCGTTTTCGCTGCTGCTGCCGGACGTCGTCTTCAGATTGGCGACGAGTTCGGAAGTGCCGTCGCCATCATCCGTATATACGTACAGCTTTTCGTCCGGATTCTGGGGCAACGTCACGTAGATGTTGCCATCACCATCGGCATGGAAGAGCTTTTCGTCCGTGTACTCGTCACACGTCAGGGTGAAGGATGCGTTCGGACGATTTTCCTTTGTCGCGCCGTCGTCGGTCCACGTTTTCACGACGTCGATCCACAGCTGGCCGATGCGACGGTTCGTGATCTGCGCGCATCCCAGTTCGTCGTCGTATCCGTAGGTGATCTCGTAGGCGAAGCTCTTATCAGTGGTCAGCATGCGCGCGTTCTCGTTGTTCCAGTTGGCCAGCAGGGAACGGTAATCCAAATCCGCGTACTTGTCCGGATTGTCTTCGATCTCGCTCTTACTGGACACCACTTCGTACTCGCTGCCGTCGACCGCGATCTCACGGACCTCATAATCCTTACCCCAGGTGAGCGTTCCGCTGATGCCGTTAATGGTCGCCTCGCCGTACCATTGATTGCTTTCGTTCAGCGTGACCGTCGCCATCTGGTCTCCGGTCTTATAGACGACGGTGCCGTCCTTGCTCGTCAAATCCTTCAAGGCATAGATACCGGCCGTAATGTCGACGCGCTGAGAGGAGTTGCCGTCATCGACCCACTTCTTCGCGACTGCGATTCTTGTGTGCTCTCCGGTAGGAGGCTGGTTGGTGAAGGTCTTCGTGCGAGTCGTATAGTCGTATGCGCCGGAGCTGATGTAATTGCCACCTACTTCGATGGTCATATACGTATGCTTGCGGCCTTCGGAATCGTAGAGAGGCAGACCGGTGAAGTCAAGCTTCCATGCCGATGTCTCCTGGACTTGGGCATCGTCGCCGAGCTTGGTGATCTTGGTCGCCTCGCTGTCGGCGGTTCCGTCAAGTTCGTATGTTCCGACAAGTTCACCGTCTTGCAGAAGTTTGATTTTGACGCTTGTTACGTTCTTGTACGCCGAATCCTCGCTTGGACCGCCAATCTCCTCGCCTTGCGAGTTCAGCCATTTCTTGACCACGTGGATGTCGGTCTCGGCCACGTAACGGTTGGTGATGGTGTTCGTGGTCGCATTGTAGTCGCCGACGAAGTTAACCTCCGTCGCGGCGCCGTCAGCATCTTTAAGCTGAAGCTTGAATGAAGTGCCGTCGCCGTCGATGGTGAATTGGGTATCGTAATCGTTCTGCGCGACGCCGGTTTCCACCCAGCGGTACACGTACTGCCGTCCGAGGGAATCGTACTTGTCGTAGGTGCCGGAGACGGTTTGCGTCAGCTTCTCCGCATACCAGCCGGTAAGCTTCTTCACTACGGCGTTGCCTTCGCTGTCCGTGACGTTCTGCCATTCCTTGCCATCGGACGCCACGCACCGTTTGGCGCTCTTTGTGGTGTTTTCGGCATCATCGGCACAGGAGGTGTCCGCCTTCAGCATGCGCTGCAGGGTCAGGGTCACTTCGATTTCTTTGAGCTGGTCCTGGAAGGATCTGGCCTTCCATGTTTTGGTGACGCTGGCCGAAGTATTGTCCTTACGACGGTTGGTGATGGTGCCGTTGTTGTAGACGGAGATGTCCTTGGAATTGCGGGTGAACTCATCCGTCTCGTCTATCGTGTTCTCGTGCGCACGATCGTAATAGTTCGGTGCCGTGTCGGTGACGGAACCGTCTTCGCCGACGCTGCCGTATACGCGTTCGTAGCCGTCCGGACTGGATTCGCGCAGCAGGTAGATGTACGGATAACCGTTGGGGTCGTATTTCGCCAGTTGCAGTCCGTCGCCGTCCGAATACTTCTCGTAAAGTTTTTCTCCCAGATCCACGGACGAGTCTTCCCCGAGTTCCTGGTTTTCTTTTGCGCTCATGCTGAGCGTGACGAAGCTGCCGTCCGTCGCCCGCACCTGGGCGGCGTTGGCCGCGGTGCTGCCGTCGAGACTGTAACGCCACAGCGTGTATTCCGTTGCCGGGCGGTCGCTTGGATCCTCGTCGAGCCAGACCTTGGTGGCATCGAAGGAGGTGGTGCCCGCATGGATGATCGTTGCGGTACCGCCGTTGTACAGAGCCGTCGTGTCGCTGCCGTGGTTGGGTGCCCCGGCGTTGTCGTATGCGACCTGGTAGTAATCCTTGTATGTTCCGGTGTCTTCCTCGCAGTTCACCGTGAGGCTGTAGGTCATCGGATTGCCGTTCGGATGGTACTGCACCCATTTCGCTTCCATGGTTGCCGTGTCGGCATCCTTGTTGATGGAGAAGGTCAGAGAACTTTTCTTCATGAAGTCCGAGAAGGGATATTCCGTGCCGTTGCCGTACTTACGCGTTTGGGTGTTGCCGTCATCATCCACCCAAGATATGGTCAAGGCGTTGTAATCACCCCAGGTTTCGGCCCATTTGCTGTAGTTGACGGTTCCATCCTCGTTCAGCAGCTCCTTATACTCGTTGCCGATGCCGAGTTTAAAATTGAACGTCACGTTTTCGGTAAGCTGGAGGCATTCCCTGCCGTCCTTGCCACCGTTGCTGTAGCCCGCATAGTCCGGGTATGCCTTTGCGCTGGCCGCAAAATACTGTTCACTGTAGCAAGTCTGATTTTCCGTGATGCCGTCGTGTTTGATCGAGAAGACGACGGTCTTGGTTTCCGTGGTGTCCTCATCGGTGATGGTGACCGCGTCCGGCAAGGCAACCGAGGTGACGTTGTATTGGTTGCCCGCCTCTTCGAAGCTGAGCAGCGAGCCGTTAGACATGTAGGTGTTGAGTTGGTCCTGCGTCATGCCAAGCAGGGATTGCGCCTCGCTTGAGATGGTGGTGCCGTCTTCATTGGTCAAGGGGTAAGTCTGGTCGTCGAGGATGAAATACAGACGGTATTCGCCCTTGATGTCCTCAATCTGCGGGCGGTTATCGGCATTGTTGTCGGCCCACAATGTAACGAATGTGGACTGCTGGGAGCCCGACAGCTTGTAGGTTTTGGTCGAGGTCTCGCCATTCGTTTCACTGACGGTTTCGCTGACGGTCGCCGGAAGCGGGGCCGCGCTTCGGCTCAGGCTGTTCGATTTCAGCGTTATGCCGAGCTTGGCTGCGATCTGCTTCTTGGCGGGAATCACCAGTTTGGTTTCACGCGTGGTGGTTTTGCTTGCGGAATCCTGCGTGGAGCCGTTGTCGGAATCGTTTGCGGAATCTTCGACTTTGGTTTGCAGCGTCCACTTCAGTTCGGAGCTCTTGTTCTTCACCAACGAGGAATCGAGGTTGACGTTGAGCTGCAGTCGGGCGGACGCTTCCTCGATCGAGTCCGCGGTCTCCCCCGTATTCACGTTGACGGGATCGACGAACGTGACCTTAAGCAGGGATTGTGGGACGAAGCGTGCCTCGGCGATCTTCACGTCCGAATCC
>CAVBVU010000028.1:0-16725 GCA_963598975.1 Anaerovoracaceae bacterium | reverse complement strand
TGCAATACGGAAAACCTGCAATGCGGGAATCCTACAATGAAAGGCATGAGCGAAGAGATGAGACGCATCGTGGAAGCCGCCGGAGGCATCGTATGGCGCTGGAAAGCCGATAGCGAGATCGCCAAAAATCCGGCGGTCGCAGCCGAGAAATCCCCCAAAGAACAGCTCAACAGCATCGAAGTGTGCATCGTGCACCGCCCCAAATACGACGACTGGAGCTGGCCTAAAGGCAAGCTTGAGCAGGGAGAATCGCACAGACATGCGGCCGTACGCGAGATCGGCGAGGAAACGGGCGTGCCGATCGCTCTCGGACCGTATCTGGGCGAGGTGGAGTACCCGTTGGCCGATGAAGGCAAGAAATCCCGTCATTCGCGTGATCGCACCGTAGACACCAAGCATTCGATGTATTGGATGGCCAAGCCAATTTCCAACGCTGACGCGGAACGGCTGGCCGACGCGTTCGGCCCGGTGCGACGCGCGGACGTTGGCGAAATCAACGATGTGGTGTGGGTGTCTCCTCGCGAGGCCCGGAAAAAACTGACCCATTCAACCGACAAAGATATTCTCGCCACGTTCGTCGACCGTATCGAGGAAGGCGCGGCGACCGCGCAGAATCTGCTGCTCGTGCGCCACGCGAAGGCCGAATCGCGCAAATCGTGGAAGGGAACCGACGCCAACCGCCCGATCACGCCGAAGGGCGCGGCGGCCGCGTTCGCGCTCAACCGTGAACTGGCCTGCTACAGCCCCGACCGGCTGGCCACATCGCCTTGGCTGCGCTGCCAGGAAACGTTGCAGGTGCTGAGCTGGCAGACCGGTCTTCCGTTGGAGTACGTGGACGAGCTTACGGAAAACACCTTCGCCGAGCATCCGAGCAAATCCTGGGTCGCGTTCCGGAATCAGATCGAACGAACGTTGAACGAACACCAAACCACGGCGATCTGCATGCACCGCCCGGTGATCGGCGGCATGTTCGACCATCTGCGCGGCCTGTGCTCCCGCAAGCACCTCGCCAAGCAACTCATCGCGAAATCGCCGTACATGCCTACCGGAACGGCCATCGCGATGTTTATAATCAACACGCCGCAAGGTTTCAGCATCATCGATATTCAAAAGGTCGCGCCACTTGTCTACTAACATGCATTACGGCTCCGGCTCCGTAATTCCAAGCCGTTCCGCGGGATTCACGAACACCAGCTCGCCACGTCCGGCACGCCCCGGCCAACTCGACCAGATGATGGCCGACAACATCGCGGGAGGCGCGGACCCGGCGCAGATCAGCGAGATGAGCCACGCTTCCGCGGCCGCTTTGCTGGACAAGGTGCACCATACGCAGGATGCGCGGCTGGTGGAGCGCGTGCTTACGCTGGTGGACCGCGAGGGCGTGGATGCGATCGCGGAATTGTGGAGTCATGCGGAACCGGATTCGCTTCCGGGAATCATGTGGCGACTATATGTGATGCGTACCTGGATGCGCAAGAACCGCGATTCCATCGCCCGTCTGTGGCGCGTCGGCGAGCCCGTGGCCACTTCCGCTTCCGCGATTGCGGGCGTCGATCAGGCGCCGACCGAAGACGATATCGCGGCCATCGCCGATTCGATTCTCACCGGTGCTTTTACCGGCGATTTCGCCGTTGCGTTGGAACGCGCTGCGGCGTTCACCGACGTGGTCGCGCTGGGATTGCGCATCGAGGCGCGCAGGATGGTCAAACGGTTGGAATCCGGTACGAACGGTTCTGAATTGGGCTCCCAGATCGAGCCGGATTCCGCGACCGCTTCCATCCCGATTGCCGGTGATGTGGAGAAGCGGATTCGCACGAAGGCCTCACGGCTTATGCATACGGCTGGGAATCTGTTCGCCACGGCCAAGGATTTTCGTCATGGCGCCAATCTGTGGCGGCGGGGGCGTTTGGACTGAAACGTTTTCCGGACACATTGCCCATTGGCGGTCACCGAATCCAAGTATCGTGAATCCCACGATTCGTAGGTCCGCATTCGTAGGTCCGTACGATGCGTTTCCCACGATTCGTAAGTCTGCACGACACGTTTCCCGCGTTCGCATGCCGGTAAGTCCTACGCGACTGTACAATAAGTATCTGCGCCGGGCCATGCATAGCCCCGGGCTCCATTTTTTGCCGCTGCGAGCGGCCTTTGCGCCGACAGGCGCTTTCGTGGTTCGGCGCATTTTCTTTTCTTCCTTATTCCTCCTTTCTCTTCTATTCCGTTTTCATTTCCTTATCCCCGATTTCATTGCGATTCCCTCGTTTCCGATTTGCTCCTTGCAATCTGCTTTCCGCCGCGCATGAGCGCATTCGCATCTATTGAAAAGAGGCCCTTTACGGGGGCATGTAGGATTTTCATCGGATTTACGAACCCATGATTTACGGACTATGCTCAATAAACCATGGATATTCACATTTTGGACCACCCGCTGGTGGCGCATAAGCTCACCGTCCTTCGAGACAAGAACACTTCCTCTCCCGTGTTCCGTGAGCTCGTCACCGAGCTTGTTACCTTGGAGGCATACGAAGCGACCCGCAACATCGAAGTTGTGGACAAACCAATCGAAACCCCTATCGCGCCGACCGTAGGCAAGACCATCGCTCCTCCGGCACCGGTTATCGTACCGGTGCTGCGTGCGGGTCTGGGCATGCTTGACGGCATGATGAAGATGATCCCGACCGCTGAAATCGGATTCCTCGGCATGAAACGAGACGAGGACAATCCCACGCAGCAGACCACGTATGCGAAGCGTCTTCCGGAAGATCTGACCGGACGTCACTGCTTCCTCATCGACCCGATGCTGGCCACCGGCGGCACGTTGGTCGCGGCCGCCCACTACTTGGCCGAGATCGGCGCCAAAGACATCACCGCCTTGTGTCTTGTAGGCACTCCGGAAGGACTGAAATTCGTTGAGGAGAACCTCGATCCGTCGATTCAGTTCAAGCTGGTGTTGTGCTCGGTTGATGAGGGACTCAACGAGCAGAGTTACATCGTTCCCGGCCTGGGAGACGCCGGCGACCGCCTGTACGGCGTCATCGACTAACCGCCGTGCCTGTTGGGGGGTGGTCGAACGTCTCGCACTCGCCCTGCGGACATATTCCTCAGTCCGCCTGTGGCGCCGATGCACAAGGAGCTTGCCTGACAGGCGTTTCCTGCTGGCAGTGTTTCCGTGCGTGCCTGCGGCTTTTCGCGGCCGCGATCATGTGCCATGGGCGCCAGCCGGATTCGTCGGTCCGGGTGATTGGCCTCTTTGGGCGTGCGCATCTACCCCTTTCGCGCACAACCGGGAGATATGCTTGTTTCTCGTGAGTTGGGGTAGGAAGGGGGTATGTGTCGTTTTGTTCCTCTTCTTTTACAGGATTCGGAAACGGCGGAATTCCAACGATTCGGGATTTGCGTGCCGAGACAATCGACGTATGAGGCGTCCCCAACTGGGAGATATACCTGTATCTCCCAGTTGGGGTTTCAAAAGAGGTGTCCGCTGTCGTGCGCGCATCTATTGCGCAATACGAGAATGGCGGAATTCCAACGATTTGTGATTTTGGTGCCGCGGTGATTTGCGTGCGGCCCGGCCCCAACTGGCAAGATATGCTCGTTTCTCGCAGTTGGGGCAGGGGATGTGACCTGTCGCGCGGATTCTGGCCTATAGCCACCGCTTCGATGGGGATGACCTTTCAATATTGGTTTGTGGATAAGTTTGCATGACACGCCGAATCTGTGGATAACCCGCGTTCTCCGACCACAGGGGCCGGACCGGGTTGCGCATAAGACGTTCGGCCTTTTTCAATCGGGTATATGAACACTACGATGCGTTACACCGGTCAAACGGGATTCGACCAGGCCGATATTGAGCGGGCGGACCTTGGCCAGCAAAGCTTTCGATACGACAATACGGAATACGGGAAAGCCCCTCCACAGCGCTTTTACACGCCCGATGAATCCGCTGGCTCAAGATGGCGATACGAACCATCCCAAACAGGTTCGCTGGGAGATGTCGGTTCTGCAGGAACGATTGGAATGATAGGTTCGGCCAGATTGACGGGGTCGGCCGGAACTGGCGGTAAAGGGTCGCATGGCCTCGGTTCCCTGCCGAATAACGTATCGAATAACGTGCCGAACAATGTGGTGGCGGTGGAATCGGCTGTTTCGGGAGTGGGCGTCAGCACGCTGTCGTCGCTGGTGGCGCGAAACCTTGCACAATCCGGCGCCACGTGCGCACTCATCGATGCCGATCTGCAGGGAGGCGGACTCGATGTGCTGTTGGGAATCGAAAACGAGGATGGAACTCGATTCGGCGACATCAATGCACCGCTGGGCAGCGTGAACGGCAAGGCATTGCTAAGGGAGATGCCCTCGTGGGATGGCGTGCCGGTGCTATCCTGCGATCCTTGGAAATCAAGCAACCCGCAACCGTGGGATATGCGAGCCTGCATACAGGCGCTTTCGCAGGTGAGGGACGTTGTGATCGTGGATGCGGCACAGCGCGTCGGATTGCAGGAAGTCGCGGAACTTGGCCAATGCGCACGCATCGTTGTGGTGGAGCTGACGGTACTGGGACTGGCCCGCGCCAAAACCATGCTGCGTTCCTCAATGCGAGAGCAAAGCAAATTCGCCGAAAACACGAATCGCATGCTGGTGGTGGGAGCCGAGCCCAGAGGCACTCTGCGCAAACGAGGCATAACGGAAATCGACGAGGCGGAAAGCTATCTCGAATGCGGCATCGCGGCCGTCATACAGCCGGACGCGCATCTGTGCAGTGAACAACTGGAAGGTCTTGGCCTGCGAAATCCCAATAAATCGACGGCCAAAGCGATCCGAACATGCGTCGATTTCATATTGGAACAGCTGGAAAACAAGCGGGGGAAACATGGAACTCGGTCCCCTTAGCAGGCTGGCGGAAGAACCGGGAGTGACCGACATCGCCATTACCTGCGACGGCACGGTGTGGGCGGATTGGGGGCGAGGCATGACCCCATGCGGCTTGCGTCCGTTTTCCAGCCCGCACACCATCCGTGAATTCGCAGTGCGATTATGCTCGCAGCTTGGCAAAAGACTCGACGACGCATGCCCGATCGCCGACGCATCGACGGCGGAAGGCGTACGCGTGCACGCGGTCATCGCGCCATTGGTCCCGCAAGGCGCGGCCATCAGCATACGATTACCGGACGTTGCGCAACCAACTCTGCGATCATTAGCGAATAGTGGCATGTTTCCCTCAAATTGGCTGCCTGCGCTCAACGCACTGGTGGCACAGCAAGCCAGCATCCTCATAACCGGCGGCACGGGCGCAGGCAAAACCACACTGCTCAAAGCGCTGCTCAGGCAATGCGAGCCGACGGAACGCATCATCACCGTTGAGGAAGTACGGGAACTTGGCATGATCCAACATACCAACCATGTATCGCTGGTAACCCGCGAAGCCAATATGGAGGGTGCCGGAGCCATAGGATTGCCGCAATTGATCGCGGCGACGCTGCGCATGCGTCCGGACCGCATAATCGTAGGCGAATGCAGAGGGGCCGAAATCGCAGACCTGCTGAGAGCCCTGAACTCCGGCCACCGTGGAGGCATGACCACCCTGCATGCCAACCATGTGGGCGCAGTGCCGTCACGACTCGTCTCACTGGGATTGCTCGCAGGACTGGAACCAAGGGCAACGGCCGCACTCGCCGAGGACGCGTTCGATGTGGTGCTGCATGTTGAACGGGTGGAGGGAAAAAGACGACTTGCGCAAATCGGGTGTCTGGAGTCGGATGAAGGTCGGTTGGTGGGACGTGCATTGGCTTCCTGGGATGGAAATCAGATTTACGAAAGCGGGCGATGGCTCGAATTTTTGGACAGGGAAATCTAGACGAAAAATCCTGCACGGGGAGTTTCAAGCAAGGAAACGAGGTAACTTTCGTTGTGTGGGCTGTAGGGTCTGTGTGGACTATGTGGTCGTTGACGGCATCCGTGCTGACCGGTATGGCGGTGTGGCTTTGGCCCGGCCATAGGGCGAATGGCCGTATATCGCGCATGGGATCCATGATTGGTGCGGAGATTCCGTCTGAACATGGCATGCATGAGCCGTCTGCAATGGCCGCGAAGCCTGGAACGGCTGAGAAGACCGGAGCGATCGGGATAACCGGAATAATCGGGACTGCCGGAATGGCCAAAGCGGCTGAATCGGCTGAACTGACTGATTCGGCGGGAACGGCTATGCCATGCCTGCCATCGATAGATGGGGTGGCGTGTGTGTCCGCGCTGCAGGCTTCCGTGAAAAGCGGGGCCACATTGGTGGGCGCTTTCGAAGAACTCGGCGGAATGCCCTTTGCCACAGCCGAATTGACGCCCTTTCGCATTCGTTTGGTCGTGCGCGCTCGCAGTCTGCCCAAGGAACGGCGTGAACAGATTGATTTGCTCAGCGGGGAGTTGTATGCGGCTTGCCGACTGAGCGCCGATTTGGGTTGCGAGACGAGCCATTGCCTGGATGTGGTGGCTTCGTCGCTGAAACGACGGCGTTTGATGGATGACCTGCGTGCCAACGTGTTCGCCATGCCGCAGGCCACGGTGAAGCTGCTGCTTGCGTTGCCGTTGGTGACGCTGCTGTTGGGGGAGACGATCGGCGCAAGGCCGTTCGCTTTTCTGTTTGGAAATTCCAAAGGATTGCTGTGCCTGGGATTCGCGGCATGCTGCTATGCACTGGGGCTGCTGTGGGTGAGGGTGTTGATGAAAGGGGCAACATGATTGAAACAGCGTGGATTTGGGTGTTGATCGCTTCGGCTTTTGCCGCACAGGCCGTTTGGTTACGCCGATGGACTCCGATTCGTGAGATGCCAGGAGTGGGCGAGCGATTGCAGGAGGTGCCGCTTCCGTTGGTTCTGGGAATGTTGTCCGTGGCCATACGGCAGGGCGCGTCCATTTCGCACGCGCTGATTGTGGTCGGGGAGATCGTCTCCGGAAAGTTCGGTGATGGACTCCAGTCGGCCGGCAGGAACCTCAATCAAGGTGTCGATTGGGATGATGCGTGGCCGGATGAGGGCGATCTTACGCTGGTTCGGGATGCGTTCGCCTCGTCATGGCGAACTGGCTCGTCCCCGGTGAATCGGTTGGATGCGGCGGTTGAGCAGATTGATTGGAATGAACGTTCCCGCATAGAACAGTCGGCCGCCAGATTGTCGATCAAACTGTTGCTGCCGACCGGTTTGTGTTTTCTCCCGGCATTCATGGCGTTGGGCGTCATTCCGTCGATGGCATCGTTCTTCGGATGATTTTCGGCGGAGCCGGTGCATGTCGAATGGTGCCGCCTTCGACCTTAGTTGGATGCGTTTTTGAAATGTGGATAACTTCGGCAACACGCCAAACCTGTGGATAACTCGTCTTCTCCGACCACAACCCCGGAAAACCGCGCATTGTGCACCTCCGATGCGCAAGACTGAACTCACCTGATCATTCGATCGGGACCATTCATATGAAAGGAGCATGATGATGAGCGATATAACGCCAATCAATGTTGATGGTTCATCGGGCATGATGGTTCGTGTCGGACGGCGAATGCTCGATATCAAGGAAAAGTCCTACAAAACGGTATGCTTGTTGGACTCGCGTATGCGCATGCTGACCGCCGAACCGGAGGAAGGCGCCGCCACCGCCGAATACGCGGTCGTTTTGGTTGCCGCGACCGGATTCGCTGCGGTGCTGGTGGGCATCTTGAAATCCGACGCCATCAAGACGCTGTTGACCAACATCATCAAGAAAGCGCTGAGCGTGGGGTAGAACATGCTGACGTCATGGTGGAAACGACGCTATGACGAGGGATCCGCCACCGCGGAATTCGCGGTGGTGCTTCCCTGCGTTGCGGTGGCGGCGATGCTGGTGTTGTGCTTGGGACGTGCGTCCGTGGTGTCCATGAACTGCCAGGATGCGGCCGCCGCCGGAGCCCGTGCCATGACGGTGATTGGGGCCGATGGCGAAACTCGCGCCCGAGACGCCGCATTGGCCGCTGCCGTTGAGGGCTCCTCGGTGTCGTTCGTGGTTGGTTCCGACAGTGTTGCCGTAACGGTGCAATGTCCGGTTGTGCCCGATCCTGCAGGAATATTGCCTGCAAGGGTCGTGGGCAAGGCGGTTCGGTATTTCTAGAAAGGAGAAGCAAATGAGATGAACGGTTGTGTGAAACATTGCGTGAAACATTGTGAGAAGCGGGCTCCGAAGTGCTTTGCGGAATGCCATGTGGAAGGTTCTGCGGAACAACCGGCAAAGTGGCCGGATAAAAGATGCGTGAAACGTTTCGTCAAGTGGCTGGCATGGCACGATGACGAGGGATCCGGAACCATCTCCGGTGTCGCTCTGATAGCGGTGGCGGCCATCATGCTTGCCACGGTGGCCGCGGCCGGCAATCTGCTGCTATGCCTGCATCGCGTGCAGAATATGGCTGACTTGGCGTCAGTCGCTGCGGCCCAGGCTCTCTACGATGGCGATGCCGATCCATGTGAGGCCGCGGAACGTACGCTTTCCGGCAACGAGGTGGCACTCGAATCATGTTCGACGGAAGACGAGGACGTGATCGTCACGGCCACGATAAGCACGAGTGTGCCGCTCGTACCGGAAGTGAGTCGAAGATCGCGTGCGGGGCCAATCGCGTGCAACTAAGATCGTGCGCAACTGAACGAATCCAGCGGATCGCATGCCGGGCTAATCATGTTCAATCGCATCCAATCGTATGCAACCAAACAAATCCAACGGATTGTGCGCGGCTGTCTGTATTGGGCGGCGACATGTGGCGTGTGACGGAAAACGTGGTTATCGTACTGAGATATGAGTAAAACGTCACGTACGAGCATGACAGTTGCCGTGGTCGGGAATCCGACGTCGAACAAGGGCAAGGGCGCCAAAGTCGGTGAACAGGTGGTACGCCTGCTCCAGGAAGCGGGAGCAAAGCACGGTTTCGATGTGATCGACGTAACCGGACTGAGTTTCGAAGATTCCTTGAGGAACGCCAGAACCCGAAAAGACGAATACGACTATCTTGTGGTGGTCGGCGGAGACGGCATGATCGCTCTCGGAGCCAATGCGGTCGGGCTTTCCGGAAAACCACTGGGCATTGTGGCCACCGGATCCGGAAACGATTTTGCGCGGGGCCTGAATCTGCCGGTCAATCGCGTGAGCACGGCGGTGGAAGGCGTAGTCGGCGCGATCGTACGTGGTACGTATATCGATGTCGACATGGGCCTGGCAACATCGTTGCCTGGCGGATATGCCGTTGATCCCAATTCCGGCGATTCGTACGGTTCCGTCACGTCACGCAGTCTTGCCACTCCGCAAGGCTCCGCCACGGTGAAGCGCACGGCGATCAACCGTCTCTACGCGGGCATGCTGTCGTGCGGTTTGGATGCGAGCATCAACGATCGCGCGAACCACTCCCGTCTGCCGAACGGTTCCCTGCGCTACTTTGCCGCCGTGATCGTGGAACTGACGCATATGCAACGGTACGGATACCACATCAAAGCTACGCTGGCGGACGGTTCCGTGGAGGAGCGCGACATCATCTCACCGCTGCTCACGGTGGCCAATTCCAGGCATATCGGCGGAGGGATCGAGGTCTCTCCATACTCGCGGTTCTCGGACGGCATGTTGGATCTGGTATGGCTTGACCATGTGCCGGACTTCATGGAATGCGTCGACGCGATCATGCGCGCCTACCATGGAAGGCTGCTTGGCAGCAAGGCGTTCGGCTGGAAACGCGTGCGAGAGATCGAAATCACTCGAGCCAAGGACGGAGCCGAACCGCCGGTGATGATGGCCGACGGCGAATACGTGGGCCATATGCCGGTCAAAGTCGCGGTGCAGGACCGTGCCCTACGGGTACTTGTGCCTCCCGCGGTCGTGGCAAACCAATCCGAAAACAGTGACGAAACCATCGCTGCCGCCATCGAACGTGACCATCGCGATCCCTTGACCGGCGAATTCCTCGACTGGCGGCTCCAACGACCGCTCGTTGCCCATATGAGCAACCGGAGCGATGCGGTAAGGTGAGTTCGAGGGTGAAAGTGCGGACAAGGGAGCGCGTGGATGTTCACAGTGGCGATCGTTGAGGATGAGGTCGATGCCGCGCGCAGGCTTGAGGCATGTCTTACACGCTATTCGCAGGATCATCCGGACGTGAGGTTCGATGTGACGGTGTTTTCGGAGCCGACCGGTTTCCTTGATGCGTACCGTCCGGTGTGGGACATCGTGTTCATGGACATCGAGATGCCGAACATGGACGGCATGTCCGCTGCGCGTAGGCTCCGGGTCCTTGACGAGCAGGTCATCCTGATCTTCGTGACGAACATGGCGCAGTTCGCGGCCAAGGGGTATGAGGTGGATGCGTTGGATTACGTCATCAAGCCGTTCTCCTACAACGATTTCGAACGCAAGCTCCGTCGTGCCGTGGCCATTCGCGGTGAGGAATCGGCGTCCGTCATGATCATGCAACGAGCCAGAACCCAGCGTGTGCTTTTGCGCGATATCGAGTACATCGAAGTCAAGAACCATAATCTGCTCTACCATACCGAGCGTGGCATTCTGACGGGTACCGGTACCTTGCAGGATGTGGAAGACAAGCTCCGCGACCGTGGATTCCTGCGCTGCAACAAGGCGTTCGTGGTCAACGGCCGTCATGTCGTCTCCGTCAAAGGCAACGAACTGACCCTTTCCGGCGGTGAAAACGTGACCATCGGCAGGGCATACAAGAAGACCTTCATGGAGGCGCTCGCCGCAAGCATAGGTGATGGCAACGTGATGTAGCGGCATGTCACACAGTGTGACGCATGCCGCGCAGTGCGACGTAGATGGGCAGTATGACGCAGATAGATGGAATGGATGGGCGATGGTGCAGGCGATCGACGTGATGCTGGCTTTCTTCACCGATAATGGCATGGTCGTGGAGCTGATGGTCTCCACGCTGCTGTTCACCTGGTGGTTGGAACGCCGTGACATGTTCTGGTGGCGTGCGTGGGCCGGCGCCGCCGTGATGCTTGGCGAATCGATGCTGTGGCACGGCTATATGCCGGAGAACCTGTGGACCGTCACCGTGCAGAACATCATCGTCTTCGCATTGTTGATCGCGTGGATCGGCGAATGCTGGAAGGTCAACATCCGCCAGGCGTTGTTCTACTTCGTCATGTCCGGCGCCATGCAGCATCTCGTCTACCGCGGTGCGCGGCTGCTGTCGATGGGACTGCACCAATGCTGGCCGAATGGCGTATGGATCGACACCTATGTGTATTCGTTCGCGCAGATTCCGCTCTACTGCCTTGCCTATGCCGTATTCGCCCGGCCGATGGCGAAAAAGGACATTTCGATGGTGGGCGGACGGTCGGTGTTCGCCATGATGGTCGGCATGATGCTGTGCGTCAGCGTATTCACCAACATGTTCAACTTCCTCGCATCTCCGACATCAGGCGTGGCGGCGTTTACTGTGTTCAGCCTGTTCGATTTCGTCACCTGCGTGTTCATGCTCGAACTCGCCATCGAACTCGTCTCCAAACAGCGTGCTCATGCGGAAGGGGAAGTGCTGCGGCATCTGCTGCGTCAACAAAAGCAGCAGATGGAAAGTACGAAGGAGACCATCGACCTGATCAATGTGAAGACGCATGATCTGAAAAAGCAGATCGTGCAACTCGGCCCCGCCATCTCACAGGAGCAGGCGGGCGAGCTGCAACAACTTGTCGAAATCTACGATTCCTCCGTGCATACCGGCAACGAGACATTGGATGTGCTGTTGGCAAGCAAATCGTTGCTTTGCGAGCAACGTGGCATATCGTTTGACCGCATGGTCGACGGCGGTCTGCTCGATTTCATGAAACCTTCCGACATCTACTCTCTGGTCGGCAATGCGCTCGACAATGCGATGGAGGCGGTAGCGGCGTTGCCGGACGATGCGGAGCGGTACATCGCCGTGAGGATATGCGAAAGCAAGGGGATGGCGATGATTCGCGTCGAGAATCCGTTCGCCGGGGAACTTACGTTTTCCGACGGATTGCCGGTTACCACCAAAAGCGATACGCAATACCACGGTTTCGGCACGCGGTCGATCCGTATGATCGCTCGGCAATACCACGGATACATGTCGATTTCCGCGCGTGACGGCGTCTTCAGATTGACGGTGATTCTGCCGCTTCAGTGACGTCGTTCGCAGGCCCACGCGTGGGCGCTGTGATGTCGTTTGGCGCGTTTCGATGACCGTTCACGAAGTGGCGCTTATGCGTTGCCGCATTCTCGAGCACATTGGAGTCATGGGATTTTCATTGTCGAAAATTCCTGCAGAGATGCTGAAAGTCAAGGAGTGAGAGATGCATAAGCGTACAGGCCTGTGGCGCGGTATCACCGCTGTGGGCGCATTGCTTCTCGCCGTCGCCATTATGGCGGGAACGATCATGGAGACGTACCGCACGTCCCTTGATGCGTTCGTCGGTACCAGAAGCCAGAAAACCGTAACGGACCAGTCCGCCGACGGAGGCGATAGCTGGACGTACAAATCCGAATACAAAACCGCCAAGGAAGCGTACGAAGGCTTCAAGCAGATGGCCATGGATGAGGCGCAGGAGACCTACGCGCTTTTGAAAAACAGCGATAACGCCCTGCCGCTTTCCAAGACCGCGAAAATCACCATGTTCGGTGTGCGCAGCTACGCTCCGGTATACGGCAGCTCCGGCGGTTCCGTAACCGACGGCAATTCCACCGTCGAAATCACCGAGGCGTTCGAGGAAGAAGGTTTCCAGATCAATCCTTCCATGCTCAAGGCCTATCAGAACTACTTCAAAGACAAGGAATGGACCACTCCGCAGTTCGGCGGCGGTGTTCTTCCCGAATATGAGGAAATCACCAAGTACAACGATCCGTGCGAACTGAGCCTCGACGAACTGGCCCAGCTCAATCCCGACTACAAGTCTCAATACGGCGAATATCAGGATGCCGCGATCGTGGTCGTCGGCCGCCCGGCCGGTGAGAACGGCGACGGTTACTATCCGGGCGAGGAAGGCCTGGCCGACGGCGTGAACACCGTGACCGGCAACATCCTCTCCCTGAGCGATGAGGAAATGGCACTGGTCAACGAAGCCAAGGCCAATTTCAGCAAGGTGATCGTACTCGTCAACTCCACCAATCCGATGGAGATCGCCAACCTGCAGGACGATCCGGATATCGACGCCATTCTGTGGATAGGCTATCCGGGCGCGTACGGCTTCTATGGCGTGGCCGACGTGCTCAACGGCACGGTTTCCCCTTCGGCGCACTTGGGTGACGTGATGGCCAAGAACAGCGCCGTCGCGCCGGCCATGAGCAACTATGGCAACGTGGCCTGGGCGAATGCGTCCGACTTCTCCGAAGACGCGGCCGTCAACTCCTATCTGATGGAGGCCGAGGGCATCTATACCGGTTACCGTTACTATGAAACCCGCTACGCCGACATCGTCATGGGCAATGGCGGCGACACGGCTTCGGCCGGAACCTATGCCGCTGCCGACGGAACGATCGCGACGGTGGACGGCACGTGGGATTACACCAACGAAGTGGTGTATCCGTTCGGCTACGGCCTGAGCTACACGACGTTCGAGCAGAAGCTCGACAGCGTTGAGATTACGGGCGACAAGAAGACCGCCGTCGCCACGGTCACGGTGAAGAACACCGGCTCCGTGGAAGGCAAATCCGTGATCCAGCTGTACGCCTCCGTGCCATACACCGATTACGACAAGAAGAACGGTGTGGAGAAGTCCGCGATCCAACTCATGGATTTCGAGAAGACCGACTCCCTCAAGCCGGGCGATTCACAGACCATCACCATGACGGTGGACCTGTCGAACCTTGCCAGCTATGACTCGAACAAGGCCAAGACCTACATCGTCGATCCCGGCGACTACTACTTCTCCATCGGAGACGACGTCCATGACGCCCTGAACAACGTGCTTGCCGCGCAAGGATACTCCGAATCCGACGGCATGACCGCCTCCGGAGACAAGGCCAAGACCTATACGTGGTCGTGGGACGGTGACGTCGATGCCGACACCTTCTCCACATCCAGCACCGGCACCAAGATCACCAACCAGCTCTCCGACGGCGAATACGCCATCGACTACAACGCCTTCGACGAGGGAACGATCACGTATCTGACCCGCTCCGATTGGAACGGCACCTTCCCGAAGACCTACTCCGGCATCAGCGCCAATGAAGAGGTCTCCAAACTGCTGAACAACGATTTCATCGACCTGAAGTCGGACGACGACGTCTCCGACATCAAGATCGGCGACACTTCAAGCAGTCTGACCCTCAACGATATGAAGGGCGCATCCTACGATGACGAACGTTGGGACGAGCTGACCAGCAAGATCACCGTCAAGGAATTCATGAATTTCGCGGAGACCGCATTCCACGCCATCGGCGCGATCGACTCCGTCGGCCTGCAGGAAATGACCACGGACGACGGCCCTGGCGGATCCGACTCCCATTACCTCAATGAGGGTCAATATCAGGGACAGGCCTACGAGGATGCCGACGACTACGCCGACAAGAGCTCCCGAGTCGCTCCTTCCCCCACCAACCTGGCCTACAGCTGGAACAAGGAACTCGCCTACCGCAACGGCGAAGTGATTCTGGGCGAAAGCAGCCTGGTGTTCAACTTGCCGATCATGATCGCACCGGCCATGAACCTGCACCGTCACGCCTATAACACTCGTGGCGTCGAATACTATTCGGAAGATCCGATTCTTTCCGGATACATCGGCTCCGCCGTGGTGCAGGGCGCGCAGTCCAAAGGCGTGCTGGTGAATGTGAAGCATCTCGCCTTCAACGATCAGGAGATCAACAGGTCCGGCATCGCCACGTTCATGAACGAGCAGAAAGCCCGCGAAATGGAGCTGCGTACCTTCCAGCAGGCCTTCGAAGCCAACGGCAAGCCGGCTTCCTTCGAATCCGACGATACCAAGAAAGACACCTACACCCAGGGTGCGCTCGGCGTGATGACCTCCTACAACCGCATCGGCGCGGTCGCGTCCAGCGCCAACGCCGCGGTCATGGTCAACATCCTGCGCGACGAGTGGGGCTTCACCGGCTACAACGTCACCGACTTCACCTCGGTCTCGCCGCATGCGGCACCGAAGGAATCCGTGCTTGCGGGTACATCCGCCTTCTGTGGATTCGGCAATCAGGGCGTGAAGTATTGGGACGCCGACACCCTGAGCAAGGATCGCGACATGCTCCTGGCCATCAAACAGAACATGCACTATTCGCTTTGGGCCATCGCCAACTCCAACGCGATGAACGGCGTGAACTCCAGCACGCACACCGAGAACGTCATGACATGGTGGCGTGCGGCTTACCTTGGCGCGATCGCCGCATCCGGCGCGATCACTTTGGTCGGCCTGGCCGGTTATACGACGACCCTCATCCGTTCCGTCCGCAATGCGGCCAACGGTCCGACGGCGGCTTCGAAGTGAAAGGAACGATCATGGCAACGACAATCAAAACCCATGTTTCCGAGCTTGCGGCCGTAGCCGCGACGCTCATCGGACTGGTAATCTACCTTGTCAATTCGACGACCGGATACATGGCCGGCCAAGGACTGAACGCGCTGGTCATCGGGCTGAGCGTGGTGTCTATGGTGGCGCTCGCCGCTCGTGTGTTTGCCGGCGACCGTCTACCGGAGGTACTGAACGACGTGTTGCTGGTCGGATCCGAAGTGCTGTTGCTGGTGAGCTTCGCGCAGTTCGTGCTTGAACGTGTGCGCCTTGCCGCCGACATCTACTTCATTCCGGTCAACTATCCGGCATCGGAGCAGACATCGCTCAATGTCGCGCTGATCGGTGTGGCATACTACCTCGTGGCCATTGTGCTGCTCGTCGTCAAGGCGTTCACAAGCAAGGACGTGCGTCGAGCTGCGGTCATGCTGGAACCGGCGGTTGAATAGCGACTGTTCGCCGTTCGTATGAGCGGTACCTCCATCTGACCATCCGGCGGCGAGTGCCGATCGCAACGATTGCGATTCTCGGTGCCGCCGTCGGCGGTCATTGCGTATGTTGCGATTCCAGAGAAGATTTGGGAACTAAAATGCAGGCAATAGATTTCAATGCGGGCTGGGCTTATCGGCATTTGGATGCCGACGAGGATTGGGCCGCGGTTACGATTCCACATGATGCGATGCTTTCCGAACCTCGCCATGCGCTTGCCGCAAGTGGGTTGAATTCCGGTTGGTTCGAAGGACGTGATTACGAATACGTCAAGCATTTCACGCCGGGTCGGGATTTGGCCGACAGGCGGATGCTGTTGGAATTCGAAGGTGTCCAGCACAATGCCGAAGTGTGGGTGAACGGCAGGAAGGAAGCGTTCCGTCCGTACGGATACACCAATTTCTACGTGGATCTGACCGATCTTGTGAATATCGGCGAGGATAATGAGATTCGCGTCATCGCGCGCAACAGCGATCAGCCGAACTCCCGCTGGTATTCCGGAGCGGGCATCTACCGTCCCGTCACGCTATGGACGGCTCCTGCCGAGCATATCGCGGTGAACGGTCTTTTCGTACACACCATCGCGGCGGATCCGAAAACCGGAGACGCGCGTATCTCGGTCGAAGTCGAAACGAGCGGTGCCGGCAACGTGCAGATCGAAATCGCCGATATGACGGGCAAAGCCGTGGCGGGTCTTACGCAATCGTGTGAATCCGGCGTGAACAAGTACGACATCACCGTCGCCGACGCGAGATTGTGGTCGCCG
>CAVBVU010000027.1:0-17631 GCA_963598975.1 Anaerovoracaceae bacterium | reverse complement strand
ACCACGCCAATCCGCATGGTGCTTGTTAATCCGGGCCGTCGCCGAATGCGTCGGCGTATCGACGGCAACTTCTGCTACGGACATTGTTCCCTCTCCTTCGAGGCAATACCGGCTCATATCACTTCATTGAGAATACGAAACGGCTTCTTCCAAATGTTTGCGTTATCAGAATAACATCATGACGTGAAAATGTCCAGTTTTGTTATGATTTAGTCCGTCTGTTATCTCTTTTGAGAATGAGACTTATGGTGACGAAAACACTATATCCTCTACGCATGTACCATGGGTATTGCATATATTCACCTAAGGAGGTAAAACAATGGAGCGCACCTCGGTCTCCTTGCAAGACGTCGCCAAAGAAGCCGGCGTATCACCGCAGACCGTCTCCCGTGTCGCCAACGGCAGCGGCGCCGTCCGACCTGAAACACGGCGAAAGGTCGAGGTGGCGATGGAGCGTCTCGGATACCGTCCGAATTATGCGGCACGCGCGCTCAAAAGCGGAAGATTCAACAACGTCGGCGTATTGCTGTCGCACATGTCGGCTTACGGCAATGCCCGCACCCTCGAGGGAATCGTTAGCGCGGCGGCGGACAACGGATACTCCACCACCATCCGCACCATCGACAATCTGCAGGATCGCTCCTTATCCGGCGCTCTGAAACTGGTGGATCAACTTCCTCTCGATGGAGCCATCGTCATCATGGAACGCGATTTCACCGATTTCAATCAGTTCAAGCCGTCACACGACCTGCCCGTCGTGCTCATTTCCGAAGAACCGGCGAACTACTGCCCTACCGTCGATTCCGATTCCTACGGATGTTCCATAGCTGCGGTCGATTATTTCCTCTCAAAAGGACACAAAACCGTGTATCACATCGCGGGCCCATCCATCTCGCGTGCCGCGCAAAGCCGCACCAGAGGATGGCGTGACGCCTTGGCGCAAGTCGGCATCCCCGCTCCACCCATGTATGTCGGCGATTGGGATGCCGACAGCGGATACCAGGCAGGTCTGGCACTTGCGCACGAACATGACTGCACCGCCATCTACGCGGCCAACGATCAAATGGCCTACGGAGCCATGCTCGGGTTGCGCGCAGCCGGTAAACGCGTTCCACAAGACGTCAGCGTCATCGGAGTGGACGATTCGCTCAGCGGCATCGTTCCACGACTCGAGCTGACCACGTTACGACTGAAATTCAACACCGTCGGCAATGAGGCTTTCTCGATGATCGCACGACAGTGCAACGGTGAGAAAGTGCCATCCGGCATCAAGACGGTGGTCCCTCCCGAATTCATTGACCGAGGGTCCGTACGGGAACTCAACTGACGTCAAACGCAAACATTGAGGAACACGCCTAGCACGCCCCTCAATCACAAACGCCAAACACAAACATGGCTGCCGCATCATCCGACACGACAGCCGTGTTCAAAACCACCGATAGCTACTCCGTCACTTCATCGTGAAGCCCTGCTCGGTACCGTAATCCTGCAAGGCCTTTTGCCAAGCGGCCACACCGTCGGAGAGCGTCTGATCTCCGGTGTAGCACTTACCGAAGTAATCGCCGAACACATTGCGGGCCTTCACTTCGAATGGCAGGAACTGATAGTCGGAAGACACGTTCTCAGCGGCCTGGGCCAAGACCTCGTTGTACTTCTGGCCACCGAAGTAATCCACTTCCTCGCCATCGGAATTCTTGACCGTGGTGGCGTTCTTGAAGGAGTCCTCCTCCAGAGATGCCTTGTCCGCAGGGAAAGCGCCACCGGCAACACGAGTGGCCACGCCGTCACCATGAGTGGCGTACTCGATGAAGTCATAAGCCGCCTGCGCCTTCGTAGAGGAAGACAACACGGCCAAGGAGGAGCCGCCGTTTTCCGCGTTGGTGGCGGAGCCGTCCGCGGTGGGCATCTGGGTCACGCGCCACTTGCCGGCTCCGCCGGCCGCGGAATTCGCGAGGTTGGCCGGCATCCAAGCGCCGCTAAACAGCGATGCGATGGTACCGTCCACCATGCCCTTGAACCAATCCTCGGTCCAGCCGGTGGTCTTGGTATCGAGCAGCCCCTCATCCAGCATCTTCTGCCAGAATTCGTTGAACTTCTTCACCCCTTCGTCGCCGGTCAGGTTAATGGCCACTTCAGTACCGTCCGACGAAGTCTTGAACGGAGTGCCTCCGGCGAGCCAGATCATGGAATCATAGAAACCGCCGTCGCCGGAATCGGACGTGATGTAGTAGTCGTCTCCAAGCGCGTGAATCTTCTTGGCCGCCTCGTAGTAGTCGTCCCAGGTCTTGATGGACTCCGCATCGACACCAGCCTTATCGAAGACTTCCTTGTTGTAGTAGAAGGCCATCGGGCCGGAATCCATCGGCAGACCATACACCTTGTCGGCAAACTGAACGGAAGCCCATGGTCCCGGAGTATAAAAATCCTCATAATCTGAGGTCTTGTCGGTAATGTCCAGCAGGTTGCCCTTGATCGCATACTGCGGGATGGCGTAATACTCGATCTGAGCCGCGTCGGGCGCTCCCGAACCGGCTTCCAAAGCGTTGTCGAGCTGCGTGTATTCCTTGGTGTTGGTGCCAACGTTCTTGAGGTTCACCTTGATGCCGGTCTTCTTCTCGTAATCCTTGGCAACCTGAGTCAAAGTCGGCTCCCAGGCCCATACGGTAATCTCCGTGACATCGCTCTCCTGAGTCGGCTGGCTCGAAGACGAATCATCACCCCCACATGCCGCCAACGGTACGACCATGGCCGTCGCTCCAATCAGAGCCACAATTCGCTTGTCGAACTTCATCGTTCTTCCTCCTTTTCCGCCCGGCCTCTATGCCGGTTCCTTCAGCGAGGAATCGCTCAACCATCGAGCAGCCCCTTCGCTGGATTGAGCATAACACAAAATAAATGTTTACGCAAACAAAAATAATTTCCGCATATTTCCAACGATTTAATCACTAACATAACTACAAGAGTATTCACGCAAACACTCATAAAGAAGACCATTCCAAATAAAAACCCGGTTCCAAACGGAACCGGCGTTATTCACAAACACATCAGCCTTCGATACCGAACGTGTTCGCGGCCGCCATAGCCATGACGGTAATGGTCACGGCGGCGCCATTCATATTGATGGTGACGCCCAGCGAGATGGACACGGAATATATCCTTATCGAGCCCAAGCTTCTCGCACAGCTGCATGCTGACCGGAATGTTCGCCGCGGAGGAACGGGTAAAGAACGCGGTCACACCGGATTCCTTGAAGCAACGGTAGACCAGCGGATACGGATTGCGACGCAGATAAATGAAAATGACCAGCAGGCCGAACACCAGCACCACAAGCAACATGGTGTCTACAAGCAGAAGCAGCAACGAACCATATTGCGTGAATGCGGCAAGACCATTGTCGGCCACATTGGCCATGAACGCCTTTGAGCTCTCGTTGGCAATACGCTTCATGGCAAGACCGAACAAGCAAGCCCACAACGAAAGACGCAAGCCCGATGCACGGTCACATACCGCCGAGCGGAACATTGGACACGAACACCCGAAGCTCCCCCGTCATCGGATCCACGAACTCCAACCTGCGCGCCACCAATTCCAACGGACGGGAGAAATCATCGTAGGCGCGCTCGCGAATCGTCGGATAGAAGTCATCGCCGAGAATCGGCAGCCCCAACGCGTTCATATGCACACGCAACTGATGCGTCTTGCCGGTTTGGGGGTGCAACACATAATCCACGTACGTTTTGCCATCAACATGGCGGATCACGCAGCCCCGTTCGATGAGCGTCACCGCATTGGTGGCGTCCGGGGTTTCGTAAGCCTGCAATCGTCCGCGGTCCTTATTGATATGCGACCTGCGTACCAGCGGAAACGGCCTGTTTGCAGATATTCTTGCGATCGTTCCGTATTGCGGCCGCACGTACGGCGCGAGCGGAGCCAGACATTCGTAGGTTTTCCGGGTCTTGCGATTCTGGAACAGCATCTGATAGGCGCCGCGTAATTCCGGCTTGCGCACGAATACGACCACGCCCGCCGTCAAGCGATCGAGACGATGCGCGGGAACGATGTCGGGCTCGTCGTAACGTTCGCGCAGCCGTATCAGCGCGGTCTCGCGATACCACATGCCGCGCGGCGTGGTGGCCAGGAAATGCGGCTTGTCGATGACGATGATTCCGTCATCCTCGTAAAGAACCTCATATTCGAACGGAATATGAGGTTCTTCGGTAACATACCGGTGCCGTTTGCCGTAATCACTCAACGGTAACGGACTTGGCGAGGTTACGGGGCTTGTCGACGTCATAGTTCTTGAGTTTGGCCATGTCCATGGCGAACAGCTGCAGCGGCACCACGTCGACGAGCGGACTCATCAGCGTCGGGCATACCGGCCTCCAGAAGACCACGTCGGCGTAACGTTCCACGTCCGGATCGTTCTCCTCGGCCACCGCGATGATGTATGCGCCACGGGCCTTGACCTCTTCGATGCCGGAAATGACCTTCGCATGCAGCACGTTGCGCCCTCGCGCCGGCGGCACGATGAACACCACCGGCTCACCTTCGTCGACGAGCGCGATCGGGCCGTGTTTGAGTTCTCCGGCCGCGAATCCTTCCGTGAAGGTGTAGGCGATCTCCTTGAGCTTCAGCGCGCCTTCCATGGCCACCGGATACCCGACGTGCCGGCCGAGGAACAGGAAGGACTTGGCGTCCACCATCTGTTCGGCCGCGGTCTGCACAGCATTCGTCTGGGTGTCAAGCACCCATTGGATCTTGCGCGGCATCGCCTTGAGGGAATCAAGCGTCTGCGCGATTTCATCGCGGAACATCGCACCCTTGACCTGAGCCAGATACAGGCCAAGCACGTACGCCGCGGTGATTTGCGCTACGAACGCCTTGGTGGATGCGACGGCCACCTCCGGACCGGCATGCGTATACAGCACGGCGTCGGATTCGCGCGGAATGGACGCGCCCTGCGTGTTGCAGATGGCCAGAACCTTGGACCCCTGTTCACGGGCGTGACGCAGCGCCATCAGCGTGTCCATGGTCTCGCCGGACTGCGAGATGGCCACCACCAGCGTGCGCGGGGTAAGGATCGGATCACGATAGCGGAACTCGTGCGCGAGCTCCACTTCCACCGGAATGCGGACCCAATGTTCGATAGCGTATTTGGCCACGGTTCCCGCATAGGCAGCAGTGCCGCACGCCACGACGATGATCTTGTCGATGACCTTGAAATCGTGCTCGTCGATGCGCAGCTCATCAAGATTGAGGCTGCCTTCGGAATCAAGACGACCAAGCAGGGTACGTTGCACCGCAGCCGGATCCTCGTGGATCTCCTTGTCCATGAAGGAATCCCAACCACCCTTTTCCGCGGCGGACGCGTCCCAATCCACGGTATAGGTCTTCGGATCGTTCACGATGTTGCCCATGAAATCGGAGACGACTACCTCGTTGGCGGACACCATCACGGCCTGATCCTGATCGATTTCCATGGCCCTCTTGGTGTAGGCTACGAAGGCCGCGACGTCGGAGCCGAGGAAGTTCTCACCTTCGCCGAGCCCCACCACGAGCGGCGAATCATGACGCGCGCCTACCACGATGTTGGGCTGGCGGCAATCGGTGGCCAGAATGGTGAAGGCGCCTTCAAGCATGCGGGCCAAGCGTCGCACGGCCTTGAACAGGTCCGGCTCGCCCGTCTCTTCGATGATTTTGTCGGAAATCTTGCCCAGCAGCTTCGCCGCCACTTCCGTATCGGTTTCCGAAGAGAAACGGTACCCTTCGGTCTGCAAGTCGAGACGCAGCTGGGACGCGTTTTCGATGATGCCGTTGTGGATGATGGCGACCTTGCCGTCACGGGACGTGTGCGGATGCGCGTTGACATCGTTCGGCACGCCGTTGGTGGCCCAACGGGTATGGCCGATTCCCACGGTGGCCATCGGCATCGGATCGCGCTTCACATCCTCAACCAGATTGGCGAGACGGCCGGCCTTCTTGCGCACCTCCACATGATCCATGCCCGGCGCGGTCAATGCCACGCCGGCCGAATCATATCCGCGGTATTCAAGCCTCTGCAATCCCTGAAGACACACTTCCAGCGGCTTGCCGCATGAGGTTTGCACGTTTCCTGCATATCCTACGATTCCACACATACTGCCCTAGCATATCGGTTCACGGTGTCAATCGCGAAACGAACCGCTTCGTTCCCGCAAACATTTGTAATACGAACACAAACAACGATTTACAGCACGTGTTGCAGGAACTCCTTGAAGCGCGGCTCCTGGGGATTGTCGATGATTTCCGGACCACCTTGTTCCACGACGACGCCGCCGTCCATAAACACCACTTGGTCGGCCACCTCACGTGCGAAGCCGATTTCGTGGGTCACGACCACCATGGTCATACCCTCCTTGGCCAGCGACAGCATAACGTTGAGCACTTCGCCCACCAATTCGGGATCAAGCGCGGACGTCGGCTCGTCGAACAGCATGATTTCCGGTTTCATGGCCAGAGCGCGGGCGATCGCCACACGTTGCTGTTGTCCGCCAGACAACTGCGACGGATAGTGGTCGATACGCTCCCCCATGCCCACTCGTTGAAGCTCTTGAATGGCTATCTCGCGGGCTTCGGCCTTGTTCATGTGCTTGACATGCACCGGAGCTTCCATAACGTTCTCGAGCGCCGTCTTGTGAGGGAAAAGGTTGAAGCGCTGGAATACCATACCCAATTTCGAGCGCTGCCGGGATTTCTCCCTGTCGGTCAATGTCTGCAAGACCTGCTGGCCATGCTTGGTCACGTATTTGTAGCCGATGATCTCATCGTTGATACGAATCTCACCGCCCGTGATCTTCTCAAGCTGGTTGATCAGACGCAGGAACGTGGATTTGCCCGATCCGGAGGGTCCGAGGATCACCGTGACCGTGCCAGGCATGATGGTCATGTCAACACCCTTGAGCACGTGCAAGCCGCCGAAGGCTTTATGCACCTGCATTGCCTTCACTGCCGGAATGACGCCGTTTTCTTTGGATTCACCCATTGCCGTCCCCCTTTACGCGTTCATTCCCACGAATGCGGCGCGATGCTGTTTGCGGATGTTGACCTTCGGTTCGCCCTCGGTTTTGCCCGACGACGGGCGACGCCTGCCCCTCGCTCCAATCGGGCGAGCGTCGAACCCCTTGCCGTAATGCCTTTCGAGCATCGATTGGATGACCATCAATATGGAGGTGATCAGCAGATACCAGAGGCATGCCACGATCAGCAGCGGAATCGGCTTGTACAGTCGGTTCGCGATCGCAGTGGTGGCGAATTGCAGTTCCAATGTGAACGGCACCGCATTCACCAGCGACGTGGTCTTGAGCATGCCGATGAACTCGTTGCCCGTGGGAGGAATGATGATGCGCATCGCCTGCGGCAGGATGATGCGCCACATGATCAGCGGTCGGTTCATGCCGAGCGCCTTGGCGGCTTCCTTCTGCCCCGGGTCGACGGCGTCGAGACCGGCGCGCACGATTTCGGCCAGATAGGCAGCCTCATTCAGTGCGAGGCCAAGCCATGCCGCATTGAACGCGGTGATGACCGACTGCGAGTCGACGCTCCAGAATTCCACGGATGTGAACGGAATTCCTATGGTGATGCGCGGGAACAGCACCGCGAACAATCCCCAAAACACGAGCTGCGTATACACTGGCGTGCCGCGGAAGAACCAGATGTAGAACCAGCTCACCCAGCGCAGCACGGGATTCACGGATTTGCGCATCACCGCCAGAATCACGGACAGCACAACCGCGACAAGCATGGAAAGCACCGTCAATATCAGCGTATATCGGATGCCTTCGAGCACGTTTTCGTTGAACAGGTATTTCCAGACCACGTCCCATTCGAATCGCGGATTGGTGATCAACGATTGCAACAGCATCACGGCGAAGACCGCGACCACAACCGCCGCGACAATCGGTCCGGTACGTTTGACGGGCAACGCCTCGATGCGATTGGGAATATCAAGGCCTTCGCCGTCCGTTTGCTTCTTCGCCATGATTGTGTTGTTTCCTTCGTTTCTTAGTGGATGTAAATCAGCTCAGGTCGGTCGGGTTGATTTCGGCCTTGTCGATGGCGCCGGATTCCACACCCCAATGCTTGAGAATCTTTCCGTAGGTGCCATCATCCATGAGCTTCTGCAAAGCGGCCTGCACCGCTTCGGCGGTTTCGGTGTCGCCCTTGGCCACGGCCACGGCCTCCTTGGTCACACCGACGTCCTCGCCCAAGGCCTCAAGCGCGCCTTCGCTCTGGGAAATGGCGTATCCCGCCACCGGGGAGTCGGCGTAGAAGACATCCGCCTTGCCGGTGGACACGTTGGTGGTCACCGCGGTCTGCTGCTTGGTGGAAAGGATTTCGATATCGTCCTTGCCGTCCGCCTTGCACTGGGCCTGCGCCTCATTAACCTCTTCCTCCTGGGTGGTGCCGGTCTGCACCGCGATCTTCAGACCGCACAGGTTGGAGGTGTCGACGTCGTTCGGATTGCCTTCCTTGACGACCCAAGTGGAGCCGGCCTTGAACATGCTCACGAAGTCGACGGCTTCCATACGTTCCTCGGTGATGGTGAAGGAGGAGACGCCGATATCGTACTTCGAGCCGACGGACGGAATGATCGAATCGAAATTCGAAGTCTGCGGATCGGCCTCAAGCCCGAAGATGTTGGCGAGGGCCTTGACGATATCCACATCGAAACCGACCGGCGTCTTGCCGTCCTCGGCAAGGAACTCGGCCGGAGCGTACGACGTGTCCATGCCGACGGTCAGCTTGCCGTCCTTGGTGACGGAATCCGGCAGCATCGCCGCAATCGAATCGTCCTTCTGCACGCTGGAAACGTCGTAACCGGTGGTCGTCGTGCTCGACGACTCGGATCCCTCATCGGAAGTGCCGCATGCGGCAAGCGAAACCATCATCGCGGCGCTCAACGTCAGCGCGACGAACCCCTTGACATGATTCAAAGCCATCGTAAGTCCTCTCTCTCAGACCCAACCAAACTAGCCCAGCCAAACCAAGCTATGTCAGGCACGATAAGAGGTCTTTGCTACATCCACGTAAACCACACCCGTTTTGTTCAACATGTGACCACGAAAACGCGATCACGAATTCAGCGCGGGTTCAGTTACGAATTCGGTTACGAATTCAACTACAAAAAAGCGGTCCAATGATGGACCGCTTGCATTCGATTTTCGACTTCGTCAGCGTGTGCGCTTGTTCGCGTAACGCATCGCACGCAGGGCTTCACGCTTGTCCTGCTCCTCACGCAGGGCCTGGCGCTTGTCGTATTCCTTCTTACCTCGGGCCAACGCGATCTGGGCCTTCACGCGGCCGTCCTTGAAATACAGGCTCAGCGGGATGATGGTGAAGCCCTTCGCCTGGCTTTGGCGAGACAATTTCTCGATCTGCGCCGCATGCAACAGCAGTTTGCGCTTGCGCTTGGGCGCATGATTGTTCCATGTGCCGTTGAGATATTCGGGAATGTTGGCTCCTTCCAGCCACATCTCTCCCCTACGATCGATGGTGATGAACGATTCGGCCAACGATGCGCGGCCTTCGCGAAGCGACTTCACTTCGGTGCCGGTCAGCACCAATCCCGCCTCATAGGTGTCTTCGATGGCATAGTCGTGACGCGCCTTCTTGTTCTGCGCCACAGGCTTTACGCCTTGTTCCTTAACCATATGGTTGCTTATCCCCTCAAGTTTGCGTCAGCATGCATCCGGCATGTGTTCGGCACGCCCGGCATGCGTTCGGCATGAACGCTCAGTGCACGTACCAATACTGCGACGCACCGCTCAACGTACGGTACGACACCACGTACGGACCACCGTCCGCGTTCATTTCGGAAATGGTGATGGTATCTCCGTAAACGGCTTCGACAACCCCGACATGGCCATAGAAGCCGTCCGCTCCGGCCTGTCCAGGCAGGAACGAAATGGCTGCGCCCACCTGCGGACTGTGGTCCACGCGCAGACCATACGACGGTGCGGTGGCGTACCACTGGCCGCCGTTACCCAGATAGGAAGGCGTGCCGATGCCCATCTGCTGGCGTCGGTTGTACGCCCACCACGTGCACTGGCCCGGAACATACGCGTTGCCGTAATCGCCGTTCGACGTTCCCTGGCCACCGGTGGTGCCGCCAGAATTGTTGCCGGAATTGTTGTTTCCAGAATCACTGTTTCCGGAATTATTATTACCAGAATTGTTGTTATTCGAATTGTTTCCGGAATTATTGTTCGTATTATTGCTCGGCTCGGTCTGTCCCTGGGTGCCGGAATTGGTCTGGTTCGCAGCGGCCGCCTGTTCCGCGGCATACTGGCGGTTGAACGAATCGACCTGCGACTGCAGCAGCACGGTCTGTGCCGCCTGCTGGGCCACGCTTCCCGACAGTTCGGACTGCTGGCTCTCCAGCTCGGCACGACGGGTCTCGCCTTCCGCCCTCAACTGATCGAGCGCGTCACGCTGGGCCTGCGCGGAAGCCGCAGCCTGCTGGGCCGCGGCCGCCTTGGTTTCGGCAACAGTCTTCAGATTGGCGATTTGCTTTTCGATCGCTTCGAGTCGCTCGCTGCGGTTCATGGACGTGCTCAGCGTATTCGCGGCATCCGTCGCGGCATTGGACTCGGTCCTGGACAACGCATCGCGCGACTGCATGGAGTTGATGAACTCCTGCGTGCTGGTGGAGCCGGTCACCACGCTCATCACCGTGGACGCATCGGAACCCTGCATATCCTCACGTGCCATCTGTGCCACGGCCGCATGGGCGTCATCGTAATCCTTGCCTGTCTGCTCGATTTGCGCTTCGAGGTTTTCCTTGTCTTTCTGCGCGGCTTCAAGACGGGCGGAAGCGGCTTCGGCTTCGCTCTGCGCGCTGGCCGCCTCGGAATTGGCCTGTTCGACGGCCGCCTGCGCGGCCGGAATCTTGGTGTTGGTCAGTTCGTCGAGTTCAACGATCTTGTCGGCCAGATCGGAGCGAACGCCGGAAAGCTGTGCGCGCAGCTCCGCCTCGCGTTGCGCGCTGGCGGCCTTTTCGTTCTGCGCGTTCACCAGATTGCTGTACGTGTCGTTGGCGTAGGCGTTCTCGGTCATCGGCGAATCGGGAGCAATGGAAACGGCGAGGCACAGCACGCTCGTAAGGCATACCGCGGAGACCTGCCTGATGGCTTTGCTTTTGGTCATCATTCATTTCCTTTCGTCACTGGCCCACACCATATCATTGTTTTCTGAATCCTTGTGTGCACGGACCCAAAGCTTTCTATCCGTCTTGCGCATGGCCGCGATCGACGGCAACGTTCGAATCAGGTCTTCAGATACCTATGCAAAGACACCGCCGATGCGATCACCGACAGCAGCACGGCTCCGGCTATGAGAATCGGCGATATCAACAGCACCGAGGTCTGGTTCACGTACGGAATCCACTTGATGGACGTGGCCAGCCAATCGGTGATAAACACCTTCACCAAAACCGACAGCGCCGCGCAAGACAGCAGAGACCCGACCAGCGATGCGATAGCGCCCTCCAGGATGAACGGAAGACGGATCGTCCAATTCGAAGCGCCGACGAGTCGCATGATTTCGGTTTCCGTTCGGCGGGATGCCGCGGACATACGAATCGTGGTACCGGTCAGCATGATCGCGACGACCACCATCACCGCGGCCAATGCTGCGGTGGCCACGGTCGCGCGGTTGAGCACGGCGAACACGGGCTCGAAGATCTGACGCTGATCGCTTACCGTGTCAACGCCCTCCTGTCCGGAAAGCACTTCCGAAACCACTTGGTATTTTTCCGGATTCTTCAGCTTGAGCCACAGCGAATCCTGCATGTCGTCGGCGGTGAGGGTACGCCCTTGGTATTCGCCGTTCGGATACTGCTGCAGGAAGGTGTCGTTGTAGAAGTCCTCTTTGCTGACGAACGTGATTTCGGACACATCGCTGGCGAGCTCGTTGCGGATGGTCTGCTGCAGATTGTTGATCTGCTCCTGCGTGGCCGCGGTACCGGAGGTGCAGTTCACCGACTGGCTGGTGCCGTCGGGGCACATCCACACAACGACCTCGACCTTGGAATACCAGTCGCCCTTCGCCTTGGTTATCTGCGCCTGCGTAAGCATGGACGCACCGATGAACAGGAACGAAATGAACGTGACGAGCATGACGGAAAGCAGCATCGGCACATTGCGTTTGAGACTATTCCAGGTTTCGGAAAGGATGAAACGAAAACGCATCAGTCGTTCTCCTCGTTTGTCTCGGTTCGGGAAACGGTTTCGGATTGCATGGGATCCCCCGAACGTTCGCCTTCCTCTGATGGTTCTGATGGCTCGGGAGCTACGGACATCTCATTCTGCCGGGGTGCCGGCGGCGTCGGAGGAACGGGAGGCGCCGGTGGTATCGAAGATGCAGACTGCGTTGAAGATGCAGGCGGAAGAGGAGGAGCCATTGAAGTCATCGACTCTTCGGAGGAGACACCGTCGTTTTCGGTATTGCTCTCATCGTCGTCTTCGTCGGTTTTTTCGATATTCCCGATGCCTCCGGCATGCCCAAGGCTTTCGAGATCGAGCCCCTTGCCCCATGTCAAAGTGGTTTCGACCGGCACGAACGCCTCACCGTAGCGTCCCGTGCGTCCGGAATGCACGGAATTGGCAAGTCGCGCGATGCCTTCATCTCCATTTTCGCCGCTCAAGGTCTGAGCCACGACGTCAACCACATTCTGAGCCGCCTCGATACGAGTGGCGCCTTCCTGCACAACCATCTCGATATTGGCCTCAGCACTGGCTTCAGCATCGTGCCGCGGCTCGATCACGTTCAGATGCCGGCCCAGGGCCTGTTGCGACTTGGATTCGACTTCCGCGTCCGGGAAGTACAGCGCGGAATCATACGATCCCTGCTGCTCATCGCGTACGATCTTGCCCGCATGCAGTTCAACGACGCGCTTGCGCATGGAATTGACGATTTCCTCGTTATGCGTAGCCATGACGATGGTCGTGCCGGTGCGGTTGATGGCGTCCAGCACTTCCATGATTCCCAAAGACGTGGTCGGATCAAGGTTTCCCGTAGGCTCGTCGGCAAGCAGCAGCTGAGGATGGTTCACATACGCTCGCGCGATGGCCACGCGCTGCGCCTCACCACCGGAAAGCTCATGCGGATAGTTGTTCTCCTTACCGGTCAGGCCAACGGTCTGCAGAACCTTCGGTACCAACGATTTGATGGTGGAACGGCTTGTGCCGATCACTTCGAGCGCGAAGGCAACGTTCTCCCACACCGTCTTGTTGTTCAGCAACTTATAGTCTTGAAAGATGAAGCCGATGGAACGGCGATAGTGCGGGACCTGCCTTGCCGTCAATCTCCTCAGATCGTTGCCCGCCACGCGGATCTCGCCGTCAGTGGCCTCCTCCTCGCGCAACAGCAGGCTCAGCAGCGTTGTTTTGCCGGAGCCTGACGCGCCCACAAGGAAGACGAAGTCGTCTCGATTGATTTCGAGACTGACGTCATCCAATGCCGGGCGCGAGCCCTTCGGATAGACTTTGCTCACATGTTCGAGCGAGATCAGCGCCATCGTGAAGTTCCTTACTCCTCAGCCTCTTCTGCCGCGGCACGACGCTGCTCATGACGCCAGCGGATGCCGGCTTCGATGAATTCGTCGATGTCGCCATCGAACACGGCCTGCGTCTGGGACGTCTCATGGCCGGTGCGCAAATCCTTGACCATCTGGTAGGGGTGCAACACGTACGAACGCATCTGGTCGCCCCAGCTCGCCTTGATGTCTCCCGCAAGCTCCTTCTTCTTCTTGGCTTCCTCTTCATGACGAAGCACAAGCAGGCGTGACTGCAGCACGGCCATGGCCGCGGCACGGTTCTGAATCTGGGAACGCTCATCCTGCATGGTCACCACGATGCCGGTCGGAATGTGGGTGATGCGCACCGCGGAGTACGTGGTGTTCACGCCCTGACCGCCGGGACCGGAGGAGCAGTAGGTGTCGACGCGGATTTCGGATTCCGGCACGTCGATATGATCGGTCGCTTCGACGAGCGGCACGACTTCCACTGCCGCGAAGCTGGTCTGACGGCGGCCCTGGTTGTCAAACGGGGAGATGCGCACCAGACGGTGGGTGCCGCCCTCAACGCTCATACGGCCGTATGCGTACGGCGCGTCCACCTGGAACGTCGCGGATTTGATGCCGGCCTCTTCCGCGTAGGAGGTATCCATGACCTTGGCCTTGTATCCGTTGCGTTCCGCCCAACGCACGTACATGCGCAGCAGCATCTGCGCGAAGTCCGCCGCGTCCACGCCGCCTGCGCCGGAACGAATCGTCACGACCGCGGAACGCTCGTCGTATTCGCCGTCCAGCAGCGTCTGAATCTCCATATCGGCCAGATCGGTCTGAATGCTCTCGATTTCGCTCTGGGCTTCAGCCAAGGTGTCGGGATCGTCCTCTTCCTGACCGAGCTCGACCAGCGTCTCCACATCGTCGATACGCTGGGAAGCCGAAGCGAGGCGCTTGAGCTGGGACTGCACCGCGGACAGCTTGCTGGTCACCTTCTGCGCGTTCTCCGGGTCGTCCCACAGGCCCGGTTCCGCGGCCTGAACCTCAAGATCCTTGGCCTGCGCGGTAAGCCTGTCCACGTCGAGGGCCTTGGCGATGGACTCATATTTGGCCCTTGCATCGCCGATTTCCTGGGAATAATCAAAATCTGCCATCGTTTACACCATACATTTCTTTATACGTTCATTGCTATTTTGTCATGGATGCGCTTACAGCTCCCGCACAATCCTCCGGTTTTCAGCGAGCCCGCACGTTTTCCACAATCTCGTTGAGCCGAAAAACCATTCCGTCTCAATGGAAACACGGACCCTTTCCAACCATTGCGGGCCTGGAGCGTCAAAGACCTGCGTAGATAGCAGGAACAACCAGACTGATGAGCACTGCCGCGGCAATGACGACGCCGACCACACGCGTCACAACGCGGCGGCGGCGCTCTTTGCGCTCACGTTCCTTCTGGTAGCTAGTCACGATTGGTGAGTATACGCGATGCGTCATACTTTCCTTACGTACGCGCACGCGCGTTTTTCAGCCATTGCATCATGCAATCGCACCCGCATCGATACGTGGAATCCCTCCGTTCACGGCCTTCCCCTCCCGCTAATGTTGCTAGCACAACAAGCAATTCGTTTTGCAAGGAGATTCATATGACCGACCAACGCACCGCATGGGGTTGGGGCCTGGCCAGCGTGGACGCTGCCGGCAATACCCTGGATGTCTGGTATCCGCAGCTACAGCTTGGCGAGGCTCCGGCTGAGGTTTCCCGCCCGAACCATAATTTCGGCAATCTGGCGCATGAGGGAACCGACGCCCGCGGCGTGCGCCGTATTCCGGTGTTCACCGTCTCCAATCTCGACGAGCCAATTGAGGATGCCGCGGACGCCTATCTGCGTCTGCACCTGATGAGCATGCGTCTGGCGAAACCGAACACGCTGAACCTGGATGGTATCTTCGCGGCGCTCAACAACGTGGTGTGGACCAATTACGGACCGTTCGCCGTCGAGGATTTCGCCCTGCGCAAGCTCGACGTGATGGCCGCATCCAACCAATCCGCCCCCGGGCTGCCCAAGGTGGATGTGAACGTGCTGTCCATCGACAAGTTCCCACGCATGGTCGATTATGTCGTGCCGACCGGCGTGCGCATCGGCGACGCCGACCGTGTGAGACTGGGAGCGCACCTGTCCGAAGGCACCACGGTCATGCACGCAGGCTTTGTGAACTTCAACGCCGGCACCCTTGGCGTCTCCATGGTTGAGGGCCGAATCTCCCAAGGCGTCGTGGTGGGCAACGGTTCCGACATCGGCGGCGGCGCCTCCATCATGGGCACCCTGTCCGGAGGCGGCAAGCTCAAGAACTCCATCGGAGAGCATTCTCTGCTCGGCGCAAACGCCGGAATCGGCATCTCTCTGGGAGACAACTGCGTGGTCGAAGCGGGACTGTACGTCACCGCCGGAACCAAGGTGACCATCTACGACAAGGCCAAGGTCGCAGCCGGAGAGCCGCTCGAAACCGTCAAGGGCGCGGACCTGTCCGGAAAGGACAACATCCTGTTCATCCGCAACTCCGTGTCCGGACGTATCGAGGCCCGCTATCGCAAGACCGGCATCGAGCTCAACGAAAAGCTGCATAAGAACTGAACATGAAGATAACGCTCATCACCGTCGGCAAGGTCAAGGAGAAATATCTTCGCGACGCGATCGAAGAGTATTCGAAGCGACTTGGCCGTTACTGCAAGCTGAGCATCGTCGAAGTGGCGGACGAGAAGACGCCGGATCATGCCGGCGAAGCCTTGGAACGCCAGATCAAGGAGAAAGAGGGCGAGCGCATCATGAAGCATATCCGCGATGATGCGTTCGTCATCGCCCTCGCCATCGAAGGCAAGCAGCTCACCAGCGAGCAGTTGGCTTCGAAGATCGACGATCTGGGACTGCGTGGCACGAGCCATATTCAGCTCATCATCGGCGGGTCTCTCGGCATCGACCAATCAATCCTCAACCGGGCCGATTATCTGCTGAGCTTTTCGAAGATGACGTTCCCCCATCAGCTCATGCGCGTGATTCTTCTGGAACAGATTTACCGCGCGTTCAAAATCAACGCCGGAGAGCCTTACCACAAGTAGTCTTCGTCGGCTCCACTACCGAAATGGCGCGATTCTTGTGAGATGCATCCGTAGAATCCGGGTACGTCTCACAGGAATCGCGCCATATTTTTATTCGGTTTATATTCGATTCATGCTCGGCTTGTGCTCGCGTCAGCGGTCGGACATGGGAACGTACGGACGTTCCGTGTAGCCCGTGTAGACCTGACGCGGACGTCCGATCTTGGTATTCGGGTCGGCGAGCATCTCCCGGTACTGGGCGATCCATCCTGGAATTCTGCCCAAAGCGAACAGTGTGGTGAACATGGACGGGTCGAAGCCGATGGCACGGTAAATCAGGCCCGTATAGAAATCGACGTTCGGATACAGATGGCGGGACACGAAGTATTCGTCGTTGAGGGCGATGTCTTCCAATTCGGTCGCCACGTCGAAGAGCGCGCGCTCGTCCAACGGCAGTTTTAGCGTATCCGCACGTTCCATGATTTTCTGCAGATACGTCTTTGCGATGGCCGCACGCGGATCATACGACTTGTACACGCGATGCCCAAGTCCGGAGATGCGCTGCCCGTTGTTCTTCGCATCGTCGACGAACTGCTTGACCGACTTGCCCGAATCGCGGATCGCCTTGAGCTGGCGGAGCACAGCCTCGTTCGCGCCGCCATGCAACGGACCTGACAATGCGTTGATGCCTGCGGCCACGGCGGAATACAGGTTGGCGTGGGCGGAACCGGCGATGCGCACCACGGATGTCGAACAATTCTGTTCGTGGTCGGCGTGGATGATGAGCAGTCGACCGAGCGCATGAACGTACAACGGATCGGATTCGAACGGCTCGTAGGGCACTGCAAAGCACATGCGCAGGAAATCGTCCACATAGCCGCGCGAATAATCCGGATACAGCATCGGCTCGTCACGGCGACGACGGAAGATGTAGCTGACAATGGTCCTGGCCTTCGCCATGATGATGGTCGCGGCCTCATCCAACTGATCGGAG
>CAVBVU010000026.1:0-18051 GCA_963598975.1 Anaerovoracaceae bacterium | reverse complement strand
CATCGACCGCCATATGGTGGAGGTGGTCACGAGACTTGGCCGTGAGACCCCGAGGGGTGGTCTGTATGACGACAAGCACTATCGGGCGTTGCTGCTCGCCGGCATTTTTCACGACATCGGCAAGCGTCCAGGGGTGGGCAACCATGCTGCAGAAGGCGCCCGTCAGGCGTCCGCCGTGTTGAAACGTATGGGATTCGACGCGCAGACCGTATGGTGGGTCACGCTGCTGGTACGTGAGCATCTGACGCTTTCCGAGTTCGCCGCGGGGCAGAATCCCAATGACCCGAACGTGGGCGGCGAACTGGCGTCGAGGATCGACCATGATCCGGTGCTGCTTGACATGCTGTTCGATCTGACCCGCGCCGACGGATCGTCATTGGGAGCCACCTCCGGCGAGGCGATTTCCAAGCAGTACGGCTGGAGCAAGTGGCGTGAGACGCTGGTGCGCAACATGTATAACGCCACGAAATACCACATGTGAACGTGTGCGCATACCACTAGTAAGGCGTATAGGCAAATCGAAACCAGGGGACATCGGCCATCTGCGGAAGATGTCCCCAAGTTATCCACCTAGTTATCCCCAATCGGTGGATAACTATCGACGTTTTCCACATACTTATCCCCAATATGTGGATAACTCGGCTTTTTTGTGGATTTTTTATCCACAAGCCCCCTGCCCGAGCGTGTCGAAGCCGAAAATCCCAGTCAACGGCCAAATCCGCGTGCGGATGAGGCCGGTCGGGAACGGTGAATAACCCGTCTTCGAACCGGCTGCACGCCGGTTGCGGGCCAACGGTGGATATTGCTTGTGGATATCGGATGTGGATAACGGTCGCAGGCGAAAAACGCAGATATCCACAGACACCCAAGTGGGAAGTTGCCCTCGACTCGACACAATGAGTACTGTTATAACCAGCTCGCTATGCGAGCCGACATACCTGTTTTTCGTGAATCTGGATTGGTGGACATGGCAGAGGAAACCTCATGGGGAGGCGCTCGCGCGCAATACGAAGGCAATGCCGGCAATAGGCAATCCGTAATCCGCGACGCCATCTTCGACCGTGTTCCCCCACACGACGATGCCGCGGAAATGGCCGTGCTCGGCGGCATGCTCATGAGCAAGGACGCCATCGGAGAAGTCTCGCAGCTCATCGACGTCACCGACTTCTACCAGCCGCGCAATCAAACCGTCTACGAAGCAATCATCAACCTGTTCTCGGCATCGCAGCCGGTCGACGCCGTGCTCGTGGCCAACCAGCTGCTCAAAGAGGGCAACCTCGAAAAAGTGGGCGGTTCCGACTATCTGCACAGTCTGGTCGCATCCGTGCCGACAGCGGCTAACGCCACCTACTATGCCGACATCGTGCATCAGCGTGCGATTCTACGCAACGTGATCGCGGCCGGAACGAAAATCGCGCAGCTCGGCTACACGGCCGAAGGATCCCAGGCGGAAGACGTGGTCAACATGGCGCAGGCCGAGGTCTACGAGATGTCGACCGGCAAGGTGCACCAGGATTACGCGGCGATCGGCCCGGTGATCGGAGACACGCTCGACCAGATCGAACGCCTGCAGAACGGCGAGGTGTCGAAGGGTGTGCCGACGGGCTTCAGAGACATCGACGATGTCACGCAGGGCCTGCAGCCGGGCCAGATGATCGTGGTTGCGGGACGACCGGCCATGGGCAAATCCACACTCGGCGTCGACTTCGCGAGGGCCGCCGCATTGCACCACAATATGACATCCGTGATCTTCAGCCTGGAAATGAGCAAAAACGAACTGGCGCAACGCATCATCTCCGCGGAATCGAACATTCCGCTGGCCGCCATGCGCCGTGCGGACGACATTACGCCGGAACGTTGGAACATCCTCAACAACCTGCAGGTGGCATTGCAGAACGCGCCGTTGTTCATCGACGACAGTCCGAACATGAGCCTGATGGAGATTCGTGCGAAATGCCGCCGACTCAAGCAGACGAACGATCTGAAGCTCGTGGTCATCGACTACCTGCAGCTCATGACTTCGGGCAAGGCCGTGGAAAGCCGCCAGCAGGAGGTCTCCGACTTCTCCCGTGCGCTGAAGCTGCTGGCGAAGGAACTGGAAGTGCCGGTCGTGGCATTGAGCCAGCTGAACCGTGGTCCGGAAATGCGTCAGGACAAGAAGCCCCAGCTTTCCGACCTTCGAGAATCGGGCTCCATCGAACAGGACGCCGACGTGGTGTTCCTCGTGCACAGGCCCGACGCCTACGACAAGGAAGACCGCCCGGGCGAGGCCGACATCATCATGGCGAAGCATCGTAACGGTCCGACCCAAACGTTTAATCTGGCGTTCCTCGGCGCGTATTCGAAGTTCAAAGACATGCCGCAGGATTACCAGAGGCAGCAGGAGGTGTAAGCATGGCGTGGAACTCATTCGCAACGCCGCTGATCGGCAAGGCCGTGCGTATGGCGGCCCGACTTATGCACGGCGGCGGCAGCGCGTTCCCCGGCAAAGTGGTGGAACGCATCGATCCCCAATTCCTCGCGCGGACCTTGGCGAACCTGCCGTTCGGCGTGGTGCTCGTTTCGGGGACCAACGGCAAGACCACCACCACCCGCATGGTGGCGAGCATGCTGGAATCGTTGGGATTGAAGGTGTTCACCAACCCGACCGGTTCGAACTTCACCAGGGGAGTGGTCTCGTCGCTGCTGGGCGAAGTCTCATTGAGCGGCAAACTGGACGCCGACATCGCGGTACTGGAATTGGACGAGGCGTACGCGGTGCACTTCGTCAAACAGGTGCGACCCGACTACTGCCTGCTACTCAACGTGATGCGAGACCAGCTCGACCGGTTCGGAGAGATCGACAACACCGCACGGTTGCTGAGCAAAGCCGCCGAAGCCACCACGGGAACGGTGGTGCTCAATCGCGAAGACCCCCGAATCGCCCGCCTTGCCGACGTGGTGCACACCGAAGAAGACGTGCAGGTACGCTATTTCGGCCTCGACGAGTCCCTACGCGGCTTCTTCCCGTCCGACGACGACATGCGCACCACCGTGGACGCGGAAACCACCGGCGAAACCGACCTGCACAACGCTTCGGAACAGCAGAATCACACAGGACAGCGGGAAGATGCGATCGACGACACCGCGGATGCCCTGCCCGCCGACGTGACCCTGCTATCCGTCGGCGACCATCGCGCAAGCTTCGCCATCGACGGAACGACCTACGAAACCGACGTGAAGCTGGAAGGCGTCTACAACCTGTACAACGCGGCCGCGGCGCTTGCCGTCGTACGTGTTGTCGTGGATGATGCGCGGGCCATGTTCCTGCCGTTCGAAGAGGCGCTCGCACAGACCGGAGAAACCGACGCCGCCGCGGACGAGATGCTGCGCAATGCCGGAATATCGCAGCATGTCATCGACTTCGCCCGCAGCACCGACCAGAACATGATCGACGCGGCCGCGCAGGTGACGCCGGCATTCGGTCGAGGCGAGGTAATCGACGTGAACGGTTCTCCCGTGGAACTGCTGCTTGTCAAGAATCCCATGGGATTCCGCCTTTCCCTTGCGTCGTTCAAGCCTGAAGGCTGCGATACGATGATCTGCATCAACGACGAATACGCCGACGGCCGCGATATGAGCTGGCTGTGGGACGTTGATTTCACGTCGCTGCGTCAAACCGGCGTGCGTTCCGTCTCCGGCGTTCGCGCATGGGATATGGCCCTGCGTCTCGAATACGACCAGGTGCCGGTCGAATCGGTCAGCACGGAGCTGGAGGAATCGGTCAGGGCGTTCGTCCAGGCCAATCCCGGCACGCCGAAACACATCTACTGCACCTACACCGCCATGCTCAAAACCCGCGCCACCCTCGCCACCATCGCGAAAGTGTCCGACGCGGGCGTGGGCAAGTGAGCAGGCAGCCGGGAATCGGGGGAAACATGAGCCAGGTAATCGACATCGTATCGCTGTATCCGAAAGACATGAACATCTACGGCGACTCGGGAAACGTGCTCACCGTGCGGCGCCGTCTTGCGCTGTATGGGTATGAGCCGCGCGTGCACGCCTACAACCAGGGCTGTGAATGGCCGGAACATGTAGACATGATTCTGGGCGGAGGCGGGCAGGACACAGGCCAGAAGAAGATCATCGACGACTTTTTCAACCGTGCCGACCTGTTGCGCTCCCTCGCCGCGGACGGTATGCCGATGCTGATGATTTGCGGCCTGTACCAGCTGTTCGGCGAGTATTTCGAAACGGTCGACGGATCCAGACTTGACGGCATCGGCGTGATCGGAGCCTACACGGTAGGCCAGGAAACCCGCATGATCGGCAATCTGACCGAAGATTCCGACGATTTCGGCAAGATCATCGGGTACGAGAACCATTCAGGGCAGACGTTCCTACGCAGCGGCGTGAAACCGTTGGGAACCGTGGAGACGGAAGGTACCGGCAACAACGGCGAGGACCATACGGAAGGCGCGCGCGTCAACAATGTGATCGGCACGTACATGCACGGCTCGCTGCTGCCGAAGAACCCGGCGATCGCGGATTTCCTGATCCGTACCGCGGTTGAACGTCGCTACGGCTCCTTCGATCCGGAAGCGGCCGGACAGAGCGATGAACAGCGGGCCGAGCTGAACCGCATCAACGCGGTCGCCGAGCGTGCACGTCGTGTGGCGATGTCACGCCCAAGGTAATCGCAAAGCGAGAAAACAAAGCCGGAAATAGGCCATTTTTGCCGCGATTGGCCGGTTTTGTTCGGCGTATATGCGAAGACGGTGCGATAAAGTGGGTACCACCATCGCCTAAGGGAGGTAATCATGGCTGATTTTGATTTTGGTGACGGTCTGCGCAAGGTGTTTCTCGCCGGCGTCGGCGCTTTGGCGACCACCGTCGAGAAGAGCCAGGAGATCGTCGACGATCTCGTCAAGAAGGGTGAGCTGACCGTGGAGCAGGGCAAGGCCCTCAACGCCGAGCTCAAGCACAAGGTCGAGGAGGTCAAGGAAGCGTCCGAGACCAAGGACGCCGCCCCTGCCGGCGAGGCCGAGTAACGTATCCGAATCGCCGTCCGTCGCGCAGCAAGTGCCCGGACGGCGATTTATTATGCGGTTTATCATGCGCGTCGAACGGTTGGTTGTTTGCCAACCGAACCGTTCGGCGCGTCCGCTGAACCCTGTCCAATACGCCTGATGTAAGAGTTGCGATATGTTTGTGAAGTCGTCCCGGTCCGAGGCACGCCCCGAAAGCGTGGAACCCGTCACATTGTCCGACAGGGTCAATGCGGTGATCAACCCGGCCGCGGACCCTTCCCCCGACGCGGCCGCGCGGTCCGCGGCGAAGGCGAATGTTGCACAACCGAAACGAGCGGCGCAACCGCAAGGCGAGACCATCGGCCTGTTCTCGCATAAAGACACGTTTTCCGAACGCTACCATCTGACGCGACGCGGCAAACTGAAGCGACTGAGGGAAATCGGCGGCATCGTCAAACAATTCGACGTGATCCACGGATTGACTCCGGTCAAGATGAGGCTCATGTTCGAGGCGCTCGGCCCGACGTTCGTGAAGGTCGGCCAGATTCTGTCGATGCGTTCCGAAATCCTGCCGCAGCAGTTCTGCGACGAACTGGCCAAACTACGTGCCGACGCCGATCCCATGCCGTACGGCACTGTGCTGCAGGTGCTCGAAAACGAATTCGGCAGGCCTGTGGACGAGATTTTCGAACATATCGACGCCACTCCGCTCGGATCGGCCAGTCTCGCGCAGGTGCATCGCGCGAAACTTTCCACCGGCGAGGATGTCGCCATCAAGGTGCAGAGGCCGGGCGTGCGCGAGACCATGGCGCAGGACGTATCCATCATGCGTTCCATAGCCGGTGTGGCGTCGAAAACCGTGCCCAGCGCGTCGGTGGTGGACCTTTCCGGCGTGGTCGAGGAACTGTGGGACACGTTCGAATCCGAAACGGACTTTCTGAACGAGGCGCGGAATCTGGCGGAATTCAAACGATTCTGCGAACACTACAAGTACATGGATTGCCCCAAGCCGTACATGGACCTGTGCACCGAACATGTGGTGGTCATGGACTATGTGGAGGGCATTTCCGTCTCCCACCCCGACAAACTCGTCGAAGCCGGCTACGACCTGAAGGAAATCGGCACCAAACTCGTCGACAATTACGCGACGCAGGTACTCGACGAAGGCTTCTTCCACGCCGATCCGCATCCCGGCAACATCATGGTGAGCGGCGGACGGATCATACTGCTCGACCTTGGCATGACTGGTCGGCTCAACGCGAAAACCCGTTCCGTACTGAAAGACATGATCTTCGCGGTGGCCAAACAGGATTCCCCGGCTTTGGCGGACGGTCTGCTGCGCTTCGCCGGCGCCGAAGCCGACGCCGAGGATTACCCGTCGTTGCTGGCCGACCTCGACGTGATCGTCAAGGAGTTCGGCACGGTCGAACTTGTGGAACTCGACATCGCCGCCATGCTCACGGCGCTCACCCAGATGGCCCAGAAGCATGGCATCGAAGTGCCGAGCACCGTCACTACGGTCGGGCGCGCCCTGGTCACGTTGGAAGGACTGCTCGACGAGTTCATCCCCGACGTGAACATGATCCAGATCATCTCCGACCACATCGAAGCCAGCACGTCGAAGAAGGACTTCCTCAAGGAGGAAGCGAAGTCGCTTGCCATCGAAAGCCATCAGGCGCTGCACGGCCTGCTCGCCGCGGCCAGCGAGCTGAAGGTCGCGTCGCGCATGCTCACGCGCGGCCAGCTGCGCGTGAATATGGAGATGGTCGGATCGCAGGAACCGTTGCATCTGCTTGCGGACATGATGAACCGACTGACGATGGCACTGATTGTGGTCGGTCTGTTCATCGGCTCTTCGATCGTGTACTACGCAGGCATCAAACCGGTGATTTTCGGCATACCGATCGTCGGCTTCCTCGGATATGTGATCGCGTTCATACTGTCGGTCTGGATCGTATTCGACATCTACTTCAAGAGCCGCAACACGAAGAAACATTAAACGCTCGCACCCCGCTCATCCCCTTCGGTCGCTATTGTGTACCCCAACAGCACGTGATAACGGCTGACGATAACTGGCGAAAATTCTCGATTGCGTAAAAAAGGGGTGCTCCATGGCTGAAACCGAACCTCGCTGCGAGACTTGGCAGCCCCTTGCATTCGACAAAGCGATCGATATCTCGGCGAGCGAGGCGCGTAAAAGCCGGCTGCGCCGCCAATTGCACGCCCTGTATGCGTTCGTGATCACGCTGGTGATCGCCGCGATCAGTATTGCCGGATTCCCTTATATGCTGCAATGGCAGGCATCACGACGTACCGCACAGACGGCCGACGAAGCCACGCAACATGTTGAGGGATGGCCGTACTCGCAGGTGGAGGAGGCCATCGACGCGGCGAAACAATACAACAAGAAGATCGCCGCCTCCGAACAGACCGTTCTCGGTGAGGCCGAGGATCCGTTCTCTTCCGCGACTGGCGGATCTCAGGCGTCCGGCGAAGACTCTCTGGCGGCCAAAGACAGCGAATACCAGTCGCTGCTGGACTCCGGCGACGGCGTGATCGGCACGATCCGCATACCGAAGGTGTCGATCAAATTGCCGATATACCACGGAACGTCGGATGCCGCGCTCGCCTCCGGCGCTGGGCATCTGTACGGCACATCGCTTCCCGTTGGTGGAAAGAGCACGCATGCGGTGATCACCGGACATCGCGGCCTGGTCGAGGCGGCCATGTTCACACGCATCGACGAACTGCGTGAAGGCGATTTCTTCTATCTTGAGGTCATGGGCGAGACCCTCGGCTACGAGGTGGACAGCATAGATGTGATCGAACCGCAGGATACCAGCAAACTGCGTGTGGTCAAAGGCGAGGACCGTGTGACGCTGATGACCTGCACGCCGTATGGCGTGAACACGCATCGATTATTGGTTTCCGGCCACAGGGTGAAGATTCCGGTGCCAGCACCGGATCCGAACACCATGCACGACCCGGTACGCATGGGCATATACGCTTTGCTGGGCGTGCTTGTCCCCGGCTGGCTGTTCCTTCTTATCTTGGGCTGGAGGAGGAATCCGCAGCCTCGTATCATGCGACACGCGGTCACTCACTTGTGATATTTCCATGTAGAAACCTTCGATTTACCCCCCCCCCAATGCTATCGGGGGATATCGGGTGTATATGGGGCTGTGTATGGTTGCAGTCATTCACGGTTTTGTCGGATGCCGTTGGGCGTCTGTTACGCGAAAATTCATTTGACTTTCATTCGGAAGGAGAGGATTGGTGATGGGAGTAGTCTCTTGCTTGAACGGAAGGTCAAGTAAGGGTGCAATGAGACTGCTTCGCGCTCCCGTCGCCGCTATGCTGGCCGTGATGATGCTCATCGCCACGGTAATCGTGGTTCCTTCGGCCCAGGCCGACGATTCTTCAAGCGTGCCTTTTCCGGATCATGTGGTCAGCGATACGGTGAGTCCGTCCAACACCACCGTCGATCTGTTCGATTATTGGGTGCAGCCATACGGTTGTGCGGATACACAGGATAGCTACGACCCGTGTAGCAGCACATGGTTCGATCATTCCGACTCAGGCATCAATAACGGCAAACAGCTGCATTTCGAATATAGCGGCGAAACCTATAACGGCCAGGCCACCATCAATAAATGGACAGGAAGTGCGTCTCCTCGCTCGGGGATAGTCAAACCGCTGCTGGAAGACGGATATCCGGTCATTGCTGCGGACCAGCTGTACTCATGGCGCGGCTATACAACCGACGGTACACAGTCGCTGAACTATCTGTTCGATACCACGAACACGGATATGAGCGATTCCAAGTATGTCTATCCGAACGTGACTGGCTTGCTGCAGCTGCAGAACGGCTATTACGTATACGACAGCACCAAGAATTTCGCGGCGTTGAATGACACCACTTCGGGCAAATCATCGTATTCCATGTCGCTGTACGATACCGCGGGTGTGAACGGCGAGTTCTTCCCCTTCAACTCCGCGTCCGACGTGTTCTCCCAGAACTCGGATGGTTCGTTGTCGAACAAGATCGGTTCGATGGACTCCGTATTGAACCACTACTTCGGCATGCACTCCCAATCGGAATTCATGCAGCCGGTCAACGGCATCGTCAACAACCAAGCGATGACCTTCGAATTCAGCGGCGACGACGACGTGTGGGTGTTCATCGACGGCGTGCTGGTCGGAGACGTGGGCGGCATCCACAACAGCGCCGCGCTGGATATCAACTTCCAGACGGGCGTAGTGAAGGTGAAAAGCGCCGACGGCGGCACCACCTACACCAATACGACGATTCGCCAGATGTTCGCCAACGCCTACGGCGAGGACTCCGACGAGTTCAAGAATCTGGAATGGTCCACGACCAATACGAACACCTTCGTGGACGGCACCTACCATACGCTGGACTTCTTCTATCTGGAACGCGGCAACAACGAGTCCAATCTGAAAGTCAAGTTCAACCTCGCCGACATTCCGGAAAACAATCTCGTCAAGCTCGACCAGCAGGGCAACCGAGTCGCCGGGGCGAGCTTCGAACTGTACAAGGCGGGCAGCGACTACTCCTACACCGCCGCCGACCTGATCTGCAAGGGCACCACCGACAAGGACGGCACCTACAAGTTCACGAATTACGAGACGGGGAAGCCGGTGAACTTCGCCGACCTTGCCCGCAACGGGCGAGGCATCACGCATTACGTGCTGAAGGAAACCAGCGCTCCGCCCGGATACCGAAAATCCTCGGACATACTATTACGCTACCAAATCGGCGCCACGGGAAACGGACTGCTGCTCTGCAACAGAGAGGAAGGCAGATGGGAGTCAGGCGCATGGTCCGTGCCCAACGAAACGATGACCGTGGCCAACGGCACCACCGTCTACGGCATGGACGGCACCGCCTATGACGCAACCCAGGGCAAGGTGTTCGTCGTTATCCTGCAAAGGAACAAGACGGATACCGGAACTTTGGAGACCGATACGTGGAGTGCGGTCACCGGCAGTGCGTTGAGTGGCTGGGACCTTTCCGGGAAAACGATAGATGATACGAGTAGCATCGCCGAATTGGCTGGTTCGGACGCTACCGAAAACACGAACTACCTGCACTTCTTCGGATTGGATTCCGAAGGCAAGTATTCGGTGTCGATCGGCAGCCTGCCCGGCGATATCTTCACCTACTATTTCATGCGTTCCGATAGTGAGAAAGCGGACGCGTTGTACGCCCTTGGCGCGTATTACACCACTGCCGATTCCGTGGACGGCATTACCGCAGACAACACGGTCCGTCTCGACACCACTGAAGCGGGCGACAACGGCCAGCAGTTCCTGCGCAGCTTCGGCGTGCAGATCGCCATCACCGACGTGCGCAACGATCCGATCGTGCAGAAGGTGGATGACGCCGGCAATCCCGTGGAAGGCGCGGAATTCAGCCTGTATGCCGCGGACCAGGTCAGCGAGGACGGCACGACCCTGTTGGAGGGTGCCACGGCATTGCAGACCTGCGTGACGGCGAACACGAGCTATCCGTACGAGATGAAGGGCTCCTGCATGTTCGGCATGGAGGGCTCGGAGTCCGACGGCGTGGAATACGGTGGCGTCGATCTTGGCGAAGGAACCTATTACGTCAAGGAAACCAGCGCGCCCGAAGGCTATGAGATCAACGACACTCTGGTGAAGCTGCTCATTACCGACGACGGTATTTATGCGGATGCCGGCACGGAAGACGACGGCGTTTCCACCATGACGCATATCGGCACTATAAACCAGGCGCTTAAGCAGTTCGCGGCCAATCGTTCCATCAACCGTACGCTTTCCGATCTGGTGGTCACGCAGATGCGGTGCGCGGACGAGGAGTGCGTGACGAACGACGACTGGTCCGAAACCATCGGTTCCGAAAGTAAAAAGGCCGTGGACGTCAGTTGGACGGGTGACTTCGAGAACGGCTACTACACGCTGGCCGATCAGAGCAAGATGACGGACGATGGGTTCGTCAACACCACCGGTTGGACGTACTTCAAGGTCAATCAGGCCGAAGACAAGGGAGTGGAACAGGGGACCGGCGTCCGATTCACATTGAAGGATGCTGATCTGTCTAGCATCTTCACCGGCGCGAACGTGATTCGTGTGCAGGACCAGCGCAAGGCCAGCCTGACGCTCACCAAAAAAGTCACGGTGGGCGACGGCTATGACAAGCCGGATGATTTCAATACCCAACAGTTCTCGTTCAACATCACGTTGAGCGCGGATGATGCGGCCAAACTACAGCAGGACGGCGAGACCGACTACTATTACGGCACGATTTCCGGCGGCGCCGGCGACGGCAAGCTCGACGATGCCCAGACGGTGGTCATGAAGCTGGTGCGCGATTCCGAAGACAGCACTTCCGGACAGCTTGTCCACTGCGTGGCGAAAGGCGACACCGACGAGGAAAAGTGCGCGACGACGGAGAACGTCAAGCTTTCCAACAAGCAGACGCTCAGCATCGCCAACATTTCGGACGGCGTCTCCTACACGATCACGGAAGAGTCCCTGCCGAACGGTTATGTGTTCGAAAGCGCCAAATCCAGCAACCTGAACGGCACAATCCAACGTTCCTCCGGCACTTCGGCCGCGGTGGTGGGCAACACGTACCAGCCGAACAGCATCACCTTGGTCGCGGACCAGTTCGTTGCGGCCGTGAAGAAAGTGGTCGGTCTGCCTGATGGAACGACCGGTTCATATCCGTTCGAATTCCAGTTGCAGGCGTCGCAGGACACTCCGTTGCCCGCGTGCGATGCGCAGTCGAGTGAAAGCTGTTCGGTCTCCGACGTGGACGCCAACGGCAATCATGTGATGAGGAAAACGTTGACGTACCAGGTTCCTGGCGACACTTCGCAAAGCATGACGTTCGGCGACATCACCTTCACCAAGCCGGGCACGTACACGTATCTGCTTTCGGAGACCACGCCGTCTTCCGGGGCTTTGGAAGGATTCAACTATTCGCGCGCGCAATACACGGTGACGGTCACGGTCGAAGTCAAGGACGGCGATCTCAAGGTGACCGGAGTCAAAACCGTACAGAAGTACGCCGATTCCAGCGCGGACGGCAGCGGCGAGACGGTTGAGAACAACAAGGCCGAATTCACCAACAACTACAGCAAGGACCCACGAGAGGTAGCATTCTTCGCCACCAAGAACTATACGGAAAACGGCTACCCGTACCAGGCGGGCATGTTCAGCACGAAACTGACGGCGATCGGCAGCTATCCGACGTCCGAAGGGGAGAAGTCGACGGTCGCGGAACTGCCTAGCAACGCATCCGATGTGCCCATGCCGAGCAGTGCCGGCAGCAACGGTTCCGTGGACGCGTCCTTCGATGCCTTCTACACGGCTTCGTTCCCCAGCGTCTCGTTCGAAGCGGAGCACGGCGATCAGACGTACGTGTACAAAGTGACGGAAAACGACGGTACGGTCACGGATGCCGGTAATGCCATGGCATACGATTCCACGGCATACTACGTGTTCGTGGCGGTGACCGTTACGGACGGTGTGGTGAACGCCAGCATCTCATACTACAAGGCTGACGATTCCGGTGCATTGACGAAGGTCGCCATTCCCGAGGACGGTTCGAATCCGATCCAGTTCACCAATACGTATACGGCTTCGGAAGTTGTTGCGGCTCCGGAAGGAGTGAAAACGCTGACCGGGCGTGCACGTACCGAAACCGACTCCTTCTCGTTCAAGGTGACGGCCGCGGATGAAGCCACGGAAAACGCCGTGACGAGCGGTTACGTCAGCGGTGCCGATTGCGATTCGTCCTGCGATGCAGACAGTACGCTCGTCAGCGCGACGTCAACGAAGGTGACGGCGGACTCCGGCGAGGCAAAATCGTTCAAATTCACGAAACTCACCTTCCGTAAAGCCGGAACGTACAAGTTCAACATCGTTGAGGAAACCGGTAGCATCGCAGGCGTCACGTACGACGATCACACGTCGACGGTCACCTACGTGATCTCCGACACCGATAAGAACGGCAAGCACACCGGCGAATTGAAGGTGGAGAGCGTCACCTACAACAACAGATCTTCCGCAACAACCGATGATCGCGAGGTGACCGACAAGGCGGCGTTCACCAACGCGTACCACGCCACCGCAGCGTTCTCCGGGATCGAGGTGACCAAGGAACTGCACAACAAGAACGTCGGCACCACGCGCAACCTGTATGCGGGCGAGTTCACCTTCACCATCAGCGGCCAGGATGATGCCTCGACGCAACGCATCTCGGCCGGAACGTTCTCAGGCGACCGAAAATTCTCCAACGAATACGCCGCCGGCAGCGAAGCGTCAAGCTCGGGATACGGCAAAGCCACGAATACCGTGACCAAATTGACCAGTCTGGTGTTCAACGAATCCGACATCGGCAAAACCTACGTCTTCGAAGTCAAGGAGTTGCCGCAGCATACCAATCCGAATACGGGAGAGGTGAATACCGAACTGGATTCCGATTACGTGAAACCGTCGGGTGCATCCGCCAAAGACGTGAAAATCGACGGCATCTGGTTCAAACAGTGGATATACACGGTGAAGGTGACGGTAAGCGACAACGGCGACGGCACGTTGAACGTGAGCACATCCAAGAGTGTGCTGAAAGGCGACGATACGACGGAGACGGTCAACGACATCAAATTCGTCAACACGTATGAGACGTTGAGTCCAAAGACAATCGACAGCACCGCCGATTCCGCACCGTTGTACAAGCAGCTTTCCGGACGCGACTGGTCGTATTCCGACAGAGACAAGTTCACATTCACGGTGGAAAAGTGCAATTACAGTACCAGCGCCGGCTCATACAGCGATGTGAGCTCCATTGTCTGCACCACCGACACCACCACGCTGGACACGCTTCCGGAACCGTCGAACGGAACGTCGGTGACCGTCGGAAAGAACGATGTGGTCACGACCAAGGCGGGCGATTTCGCCAAGATCGGCTTCGGTTCGTTCACCTTCTCCAAGCCGGGCGCCTACGTGTACAAGGTGACGGAAGTCGCCGGTAACGACGCCACGCTCACCTACGCCACGAACGTGCGGTATCTGCGATTCCGTGTGGAGGAAGACCAGATGAAGGGCGTGTACTCCGTAATCATCACCACACCTGGATACAACGCTCCAACGGCCACGGACGCCAACGACGAGGCCGCGTTCGTGAACGTGTGCAAGAGTTCGGAACATTTGCCGTTGACGGGCGGATTGACGACCAGAAACTATCTGGCATCAGGACTTGTTATGGGCTTGCTGGCGATATTCGCCGGATTCGCCATCCGCGAATGGTGGCGCAGACAACAGCGAAAGGAGCAGTTATTGGAATAGACGCAAGGCGTTCCGCGGCGGCTCCGCTGGCCGCCGCGGAACGCGGGCAGCCGCATACCTGTAAATCAACAAATCCCAAAACCAACAAATCCCAAAACCAATAAATCCCGAAACCAATAAATCAGAGAAGAGGAAGCTCATGAAGATGAGAAAATTCCTGGCAGGCATCGCCGCCGCGGCGACCCTGCTCAGCGGTGCCATGTTCGGTGCCGCAACCGCGTCCGCTGATACTCCGACCGCGACCATCACCGCGATGAACGCACAGCAGGGCTACACGTACACGGCGTACAAGTTCGCAGAATTCTCAAACGCGAAGGCCAGCGCCGGCGACGCCACCAAGATCGAGTCCATCGACATCTCCACCACGGCGAAGGCGAAAAGCGCCTTCCTGCTCGGCATCAAGGGCTCCGCGAAAGTCGCGAAGAACAACACCGACATCCCCGCGGAATACAAAAATAACGTCGCCGCGTGGATTGCCACGTTCAGCGCTTCCGAACTGCGCACGTTCGCGCAGGCGATGCAGAAGGTCCTGTCGTCCGACCCCTACGGTATAAACGATTACAACAAGGGATCGGCCACCAACAGCGGCACCACTCCTGCGGACACGGTAATCGACCTGACCGAGGAAGGCTGGTATATCGTCGCCGCGCAGCATACGAACGATGACGGTACCACCGTGATAGGCAACGTTGCCGTGGTGGCTTCCACGCTCAATGGCTTCACCTCGATCGCATTCGACCTTGACAATGGCCAGAAGAACGTCACCGCGCTCGGCCAGTTCAACCCGAAGGATGAGAACCAGCCGAACGCGCCGAACAAGTACGTGTACGACAGCACCATGTGCAGTGAAGACAAGACGATCACCAAGAACACCGAATCCATGAACGGCAAGTCGGTGAGCGTCGGCACTGAACTGTGCTACGTGGTGCAGACGAACGTGTCGAAGGCCGCCGCCGGTTATAACCCGTATCCGATCAAGATCAGCGATACCATCTCGAAGGGCCTGACCTACAACACGACCGACAGTGCCGTTCAGATCAAGGCGTATTGGGGCAACATGACGTCGACGAGCGAAGATGACAAGCATCTGATCGGGGCGTCCGACTACACCGTCACAACGACGCCGAACGCCGACGGCTCCACCACCATGCTGGTGACCTTCACCGACACCCATAATTGGGCTGGCAACCAGCTGTGGATCACCTACTCCGCAACCGTGAACAAGGATGCCGGAAGCGCGAACGCCTATACCGTCAGCAACTCCGCCAAGGTGCAGCATAACGATGACGACTGGTCGGAGATCACGAGCACGTACCAGTATGTCGGCGGTTTCTCCTTCTTCAAGTATGGCATCGACAACAACCAGGAAGTGTCTCTGGCCGGAGCCAAGTTCAACGTGTTCGCAGGAACGAGCGCCGATGACACTCCGCTGCGCTTCACCAAGGTGAGCAACGCGGACGGTACCGCGTACTACTACTATAATCCGGATGGAACGGTTACCGAGGTGGAATCCGACGCGAACGGTAACGTCACGGTGTATGGTCTGAAGGGCTATATGACCAGCGGTGCTGAGACTGACGGCGTGTATACGCTGAAGGAAACCGCGGCTCCAAGCGGCTACATGGATGTGGAAGCCGTCAAGCCGGTGTTCACCGTCAAGGTGAATCTGGCAGTCACCAGCGGTGTGGTGAGCAATACGCTTCTCCTCACGTCGAATAACAACGCGCTGAAGCTGGCTTCCCAGGATGCCACCACTAATGCGATCAAGGTGAAGAACGTGAAGTCCCTCACCCAGCTGCCGCTCACCGGTGGCGCGGGCATTCTGATGTTCTCCGTGGTCGCGGCACTGCTCATCGTGGTCGCGGCAATCGCGACCGTGCGTATTCGCGCCGTCAAGCGTGAGCTGCAGGCCTGAGAGGTGTGATTCGCAGTCTGTGAGCAGCTGGTAAGCAGCTTGTGAGCAGTCTGTGGGCACTGCCTTGAACTTGGGTGCCACTCATGAGAGGGCGATATGTCAAGCCGTTCGGCTGGCATATCGCCCTCTTCGCGTATATGGATAGGTTCACGCCGTGCAATCTATGTGGGTTCGTGTAGGTCTGTGTAGGTTCGTGTAGGTCTGTGCAAGTTCGGATCGAACGATCGCGCTCACCTACGCCAAGGATTGACGATTGATACGCCCATTCCTTCGAAATCCTTGCCATTACGCGTCGCCACCATGAACGCATATCGGCGTGGACTCTGTTTATTTGCTGAATTTCAGGTGAAAACACAGACGAAGCGTGTGAATCTGGGATACCCTCATAGAAGATGCCTATGTGTGGGGCCGAGTGAATTCGCACGCGGAAACCACGCATCGGGAATAGTGTCGGGCCGATTGTGAAGGAGCATGCCCTATGTCCAGTTCGTTGTTCAAGAAAGCGCTGGTTCTCGGCGCGTTCGCTGCCGGAGCCGCGGTATGGGCAATCGCGCCGCGTACCTTCTCCGACAAGCGCCGCAACTACGTTCCGGCCATCCCGGACGTCTGGTACGCCCATCGCGGACTGCATGACGCAGGATCCGGCCTGAGTGCGCAATACGCGTCGGAGAGCGGCGAATACGTGGCGCTTGCCCGCAGTATGGCCATGAAGGCGGGCTACGGCAATCCCAACGTGTGCACGTCGATCGCGCCTGAAAACTCCCTTGCCGCCTTTGCGGCCGCCTGCGAGGCCGGTTATGGCATCGAGCTTGACCTGCAGATGACCCGGGACGGCGAAGTCGTGGTGGTGCATGACGGAGATCTCATGCGCGTTGCTGGGGATCCTCGTCTTATCAAGGATCTCGCCTACGACGACCTGACCCGCATCCCGCTGTTCCCGACTGACGCACCGGGCTCCGACGTGGCTGCACCGCTTCCCGGTGCTATGGAGCAACCGCCGCTGGTCACCACTCCGGATGCCGCTCCGGAAAGCTACTACCAGCATGTGCCGTTGTTCTCGGACGTGCTCAAAGTGGTCGCCGGCCGCGTGCCGCTGATTGTGGAATACAAGTTCGACGACAATTCCGCATGGACTCCGCGAGACGTCGAGCTTATGGAAAAGGGCGACGCGTTGCTGCAGGCCTATTCGGGCGAATATGTGATTGAATCGTTCAACCCGGCCGCCGTCAACTGGTACAAGGAGAACCGTCCGGAAGTATGCCGTGGTCAGCTGTCCTGGTGGCCGGAAGGCGAGGATGTGCCGTCCGATCCAGTGGCGATGGCCAAGGAATACGCGGCGGGAACGCTTGCCTTCGATTGGATTTCCCGCCCTGATTTCATTGCCTACGATTGGAAGGGCGGCAACAGTCCGCAGGTTCGCTTGGCGCGATTCATGGGTGCGGTGCCGGTCTCGTGGACCGTGCGTAGCCGCGACGAGCTGGCCCAATGCGATGACTGGTTCGACCACCACATCTTCGAGGCCTTCGTGCCGGATTCCCGCTGACCTAGTTGCCTGAAACATGGCGCGAATCCCTTGAACTCGGCTCGGGTTTTTCCGAACTGAGTTCATGAGATTCGCGCCGTTGTTATGTAGTGGGGCACCGGCATCGACCGGAACGAATTCCATGCCAGCACACGACACTCGGATGCATTTTGGCCTATAACCCGAATAGCGCCGCACGACTATCCCCATAACGACGCAACCCCGCCTGTTTGCGTCGGTATGAGGATGGT
>CAVBVU010000025.1:0-18166 GCA_963598975.1 Anaerovoracaceae bacterium | reverse complement strand
GCGTTGCCGCGCCACCGTCGGTGAGGTCGGCAACGAAGACCATGCCAACGTGCAGCTCGGCAAGGCCGGTCGCGCCCGTTGGATGGGCAAGCGCCCGATCACCCGTGGTGAATCCATGAACCCGGTCGACCACCCGCACGGCGGTCGTACCCGCGGTGGCAAGCCGCCGGTTTCTCCGTGGGGCAAGGGCGAGGTTCGTACCCGCCGTCCGAAGAAGGCTTCGAACAAGATGATTGTTCGTCGTCGCCCGAATGGTAAGAACCGTAAGTAAGGGAGTGTCGAGTAGATGACTCGTAGCATCAAGAAGGGCCCCTTCGTCGACGCCCACTTGCAGAAGAAAGTCGACGAGCAGAACGAGAAGGGTACGCACAACGTCATCAAGACGTGGTCCCGTCGTTCGATGATCACCCCTGATTTCATCGGACACACCTTCGCCGTTCACGATGGCCGCAAGCATGTTCCGGTGTTCGTCACCGAATCCATGGTTGGCCACAAGCTCGGTGAGTTCGCCCCGACCAAGACCTTCAAGGGTCATGTGAAGGACGACAAGAAGGCACGCCGCTAAAGGAGAGTAAGGACACATGGAAGCTAAAGCAATCGCTCGTCACGTCCGCGTGACGCCGCGCAAGGCTCGCCGTATGGTCGACCTCATCCGAGGCAAGAAGGCGACCGAAGCCATCACCATTCTGAAGTTCGCTCCGCAGGACGCATCTCTTCCGGTGCGTAAGGTCCTCGAGAGCGCCATCGCGAACGCTCGCGTCAAGGCCGACAAGGCCGGCGAACCGTTCCGCGAGAACGACCTGGTCGTGAAGGAGACCTATGTGGACGAAGGCGTGACGCTCAAGCGTTTCCGCGCTCGTGCACAGGGCCGTGCCGCTCGTATCAACAAGCGCACCAGCCACATCACGGTCGTCGTCGCTAGCAAGGAAGGAAACCGCTAAAGATGGGTCAGAAGATCAATCCGTTTGGCTACCGCCTGGGAATCACTGAGAGCCATCGTTCCAAGTGGTTCTCCGATTCCAACAAGGTTGGCGAACGCTACCGCGACTTCGTTCTCGAAGATGACGCCATCCGTAAGGCCATGAGCAAGGATCTCGAGCGTGCGGGCGTGTCCCGTATCGTCATCGAGCGTACCCGTGACCGCGTGCGTGTGGACATCCACACCGCTCGTCCGGGCATCGTCATCGGCCGCCGTGGTGCTGAGGCTGAGCGCGTTCGCGCCAAGCTCGAGAAGCTCACCGGCAAGCAGGTCCAGCTCAACATCTTCGAAGTGAAGAACGCCGCACTGGACGCCCAGCTCGTCGCACAGGGCATCGCTGAGCAGCTGACCAACCGCGTGACCTTCCGTCGCGCGATGCGTAAGGCCCAGCAGGATGCCATGCGTGCAGGCGCCAAGGGTATCCGCATCAAGCTCTCCGGCCGCCTTGGTGGCGCCGAAATGAGCCGTTCTGAGTTCTATCGCGAGGGTCGCGTTCCGCTGCAGACCCTGCGCGCCCTCATCGATTATGGCTTCTTCGAGGCCAAGACCACCTACGGCCGTATCGGCGTGAAGGTCTGGATCTACAAGGGCGATATGACCGAGCGTGAGTTCGAAGAGCAGCAGGCACAGCAGGGCAACAACCGCCAAGGCCGTCGCGGCGATCGCCGTCCGCGTCGTGGCCAGCGCAACGCTGCCCCGCAGCAGAACGCAGCAGCAGAGGCTCCGGCCGCCGCTGAGGCTCCTGCCGCAACGGAAACGAAGGAGTGAGCTGAGAAATGCTTATCCCAAAGAGAACCAAGTATCGTAAGCAGCACCGTCCGGTCCGCCGTGGCATGTCCAAGGGCGGAAACGAGATCGCATTCGGCGATTTCGGTATCCAGGCTCTTGCTCCGGCTTATGTGACCAACCGTCAGATCGAGGCCGCTCGTATCGCCATGACCCGCTACATCAAGCGTGGTGGCCGCGTGTGGATCACGGTCTTCCCGGATCGTCCGCTGACCAAGAAGCCGCTCGGCACCCGAATGGGTTCCGGTAAGGGTACTCCGGAATTCTGGATCGCAAACGTCCATCCGGGTCGCGTTATGTTCGAGATCGGTGGCGTGTCCGAGGAAGTCGCTCGCGAGGCTCTGCGCCGCGCAATCGACAAGCTCCCCATGAAGTGCCGTGTTATTGCTCGTGAAGGCGGTGACATCTGATGGCAGTCGGAACTGCAGACTACACCATGAAGAATCTGAACGAGAAGACCAACGAGGAGATTGAGGGCTTCCTCAAGAAGTCCAAGGAAGAGCTGTTCAACCTGCGCTTCCAGTCCGCCACTGGTCAGCTCGAAAACACCGCCCGCCTCAAGGCGGTCAAGCACGACATCGCCAGGATGTACACTGTCCTGCGTGAGCGTGAGCTCGGCATCAGCCAGGCCCCCGAGGCGACCGAAACGAAAGCTGAGGAGAAGTAATGGCTGAAGAGCGTAACTTCCGCAAGGTTCGTCGCGGTTACGTCGTGTCCGATAAGATGGACAAGACGATTTCCGTCGAGCTCGAGCAGCGTTCGACCCACCCGCTGTACGGCAAGGTCGTTCGTTCCACTCGTACGGTCAAGGTCCATGATGAACACAACGAGGCTCACATTGGCGACCTCGTGAGTATTATGGAGACTCGGCCCCTGAGCAAGACCAAGCGTTGGCGTCTCGATACCATCATCGAGCGCGCTAAGTAAATAAGTTCGGCAAGGCTCCGTGAGTCACCCCGCCTGCTTCAAGTAGGCAGGCGGGGTGCTTGGGGAGAACCAGCTCGGCTAAGGAGAATCAATGATTCAGCAGGAAACGCGGCTTCATGTCGCCGACAACACGGGTGCGAAGGAAATCCTCGCCATCCGAGTGCTCGGCGGATCGAAGCGACGCTATGCCGGCATTGGCGACGTGATCGTCGCCACCGTCAAGGACGCCATCCCTGGCGGGTCGGTCAAGAAGGGCGACGTCGTCAAGGCTGTCGTCGTCCGCACCGTCAAGGAGCACCGTCGTGTGGACGGCTCCTACATCAAGTTCGACGAGAACGCCGCCGTCATTCTCGGCTCCGGCCGTGACCCGAAGGGCACTCGTATTTTCGGACCGGTCGGTCGTGAACTGCGCGACAAGCGCTTCATGAAGATCGTGTCCCTCGCCCCGGAGGTGATCTGACATGGCAGCCAAGATTAAGAGCGGCGACCTGGTCAAGGTCATCCGCGGCAAGGATCGCGGTAAGGAAGGCACCGTCAAGCAGGTGCTTAAGGATGATCGTCTGATCGTCGAAGGCGTGCAGATCGTCAAGAAGCACGTGCGTGCCACGCAGCAGGGCCAGCAGGCCGGCATCGTGGCTGTCGAGGCTCCGATCCATCGCTCCAACGTGATGGTCATCGATCCGGAGACCAAGCAGCCGACCCGCGTTGGCATCATCGAAAAGGAAGAGGCCCGTGACGGCAAGGTGAAGACCGTGCGCGTGCGTGTCGCCAAGAAGTCCGGAAAGGAGCTGGCATGACCGATACCACTATCGAAGCGCCGGCAACTCCGCGCTTGAAGCAGAAGTACGTCGAGCAGATTGTGCCGGAGCTGGAGAAGGAATTCAACTACTCCAACCCGATGCAGGTCGCTCGTGTCCAGAAGGTCGTCGTCTCCATGGGCGTCGGTGCTGCGGCTCGCGACTCCAAGCTCATCGAAGGCGCCGTCAAGGACCTCACCCTGATCACTGGCCAGAAGCCGAAGATCACCAAGGCCAAGAAGTCCGTCGCACAGTTCCATCTGCGTGAAGGACAGGCCATCGGCGCTTACGTCACCCTGCGTGGCGATCGCATGTGGGAATTCCTCGACCGCCTTCTGACCACCGCTCTGCCGCGTATCCGCGATTTCCGCGGCATCAACGGCAACCAGTTCGATGGCCAGGGCAACTACAACTTTGGTCTCACCGAGCAGTCCATGTTCCACGAGATCGATCCGGATTCGATCGATCACCAGCGTGGTATGGACATCACCGTGGTGACCAGCACCAAGGACGACAAGGAAGCTCGCGTGCTGCTCAAGCACCTCGGCTTCCCCTTCAAGGAGAACTGATATGGCAAAAACCGCTCTTAAGAACAAGGCGGCCGCTAAGCCGAAGTTCAAGGTGCGCGCTTACACGCGTTGCCAGGTCTGCGGTCGTCCTCACTCCGTCTACCGCAAGTTCGGCCTTTGCCGCATCTGCCTTCGTGAGAAGGCCCACCGCGGCGAGCTGCCCGGCGTTACGAAGTCCAGTTGGTAAATATCGACGCTGAAGGTCCGCGGCCCAATCGCCATTAAGGCGTGAGGGCGGCGGAAACCATGGCGAGAAAGGGCGTTAGCCCAAATGACAATGACAGATCCGATCGCAGACATGCTTACGCGTCTGCGTAATGCGAGCGCGGCAAAGCACGAGACCGTGGATATGCCGTACTCCAAGTTCAAGGCGAACATCGCCGAGATCCTGAAGCGTGAAGGCTACATCAAGGACTTCACCGCCAAGGAAGCCAAGGTCGGCCAGACTCTCGAGGTCACCCTCAAGTACGGTCCGAACGGCGAGCGTTCCATCCAGGGCATCAAGCGCATCTCCAAGCCGGGCCTGCGTCGTTACGCAAAGTCCGATGCTCTGCCGATGCCGCTCGGTGGCCTTGGTATCGCAATCATCTCGACTAGCTCGGGACTGCTGACCCAGAAGGAATGCCTCGACCGAGGCATCGGCGGCGAGATCGTCGCTTTCGTTTGGTGAGAAAGGAGAGCTGAAACATGGCATCGCATATTGGTAAGCTCCCCGTCGCCATTCCTGCTGGCGTGGAAGTCAAGATCGACGGTCAGTCCTTCAGCGCCAAGGGCGTCAAGGGCACTGACACCTACGAGATTCCGGAAGGCATCACCGCTCAGGTTGAAGGCAACGAGATCATCCTCGTTCCGGCCAATGACCTGCGTCCGACCCGTGCAAAGCACGGCCTGGCTCGCTCCATCGTGGCAAGCAAGGTCAAGGGTGTGCACGAAGGCTATGCAAAGACCTTGGAAATCATCGGTACCGGTTACCGCGCTCAGATGAAGGGCAAGGGCATCGAGTTCTCCCTCGGTTACTCCCACACCATCACCGTTGAGCCGCCGGAAGGCATCGAGTTCGAACTGCCGAACCCGAACCAGGTGATCGTCAAGGGTATCGACAAGCAGGCTGTCGGCCAGTGCGCCGCAAACATCCGCAAGCTGCGTGCTCCGGAACCGTACAAGGGCAAGGGCATCAAGTACACGGATGAACGCATCCTGCGCAAGGCTGGAAAGGCTGGTAAGTAATGAGCGTCCAGATTTTCGGTAAGGGCAAGAAGGTTGCGCTCCAGCGCCGCCACGCTCGTCTGCGCAAGCGCATCAAGGGCACCCCGGAGCTCCCGCGTCTGGTGGTCACCCGTTCCAACCGTCACATGGTTGCCCAGATTGTTGACGACACCAAGGGCGTTACCCTGGTGAGCGAATCCACTCTGATGAGCGATTTCGCTGGTTTCGAAGGCACCAAGACCGAAGCCGCCAAGAAGGTCGGCGAACTGATTGCCAAGAAGGCTCAGGACGCAGGCATCACCGCGGTCGTGTTCGATCGTGGCGGCAACAAGTATCATGGCCGCGTCGCAGCTGTCGCTGAAGGCGCCCGCGAGGGAGGTCTGGCACTGTGAGCGACAACGAAAAGGAAACCCAAGTGGCTGAAGAAACTCAGAACACTCAGGCTGCCGCTGAGGCTACCAACGAGGACCGCAAGGCCCGTCGTGGTCAGCGCGGTGAGGGTCGTCGTGGCGAGCGTCGCAACCGTCGTGAGGAATCCCACGAGAACGAGCTGCTCGACCGCGTCGTGACCATCAACCGTGTGTCCAAGACCCACAAGGGTGGTCGTACGTTCAGCTTCGCAGCACTCGTGGTGGTCGGCGATGGCAACGGCACCGTGGGTGTCGGCTACGGCAAGTCCCGTGAGGTCCCGGCTGCAATCGCCAAGGGTCAGCTGGATGCCAAGAAGCACATGTTCACCGTTCCGCGCGTCCGTGGCACCGTCACCCACCCGGTGATCGGTCACGATGCCGCAGGCACCGTGCTGCTTCGTCCGGCTGCTCCGGGTACCGGCGTTATCGCCGGCGGCGCAGTCCGCGCCGTCATGGAGTGCGCTGGCATCACCGACGTGCTGACCAAGTCGATGGGCTCCGCCACCGCCGTTAACGTGGTGCGTGCGACCGTCGATGCTCTCAAGAAGCTCGAAGAGCCGGAAGAGATCGCCGCTCGTCGTGGAATGTCCCTCGAAGAGGTGGCTCCGGACGCCCTGCTGCGCGCTCGCGCCGCAGGCATCGCCGAGGCTCGCAAGGCTCGTGAAGAGGCTCAGGCCAAGGCTGCCCAGAAGGACGGTGAGTGATGACTAACCTGAACATCAAGCTGCACCACGGTCTGGTGAACTCCACTCCGAAGCAGCGTGCTGCGGCTCAGACTCTGGGCCTGAACAAGATTGGCAAGACCGTGACTCGCGAGGATACTCCGGCCCTTCGTGGCCAGCTGTTGATTCTGCGTCACTTGGTCACCGTTGAGGAGGCTGACTGATTATGGCAGATATCCTGCAGATGCATGACCTGAAGCCGGCTCCGGGCGCCAAGAAGGATCGCATCCGCGTTGGCCGTGGTGAAGGCTCCAAGGGTAAGACCTCGGGCCGCGGCGACAAGGGCACCAAGAAGCGCTACCAGGTTCGTCCGGGCTTCGAAGGTGGCCAGCTGCCGCTGTACATGCGCCTTCCGAAGCTGCGTGGCTTCAAGAGCCCGTTCAAGAAGGAATACCAGGTCGTCAACATCGCGGCTCTTGCGGAACTGTTCCCGCAGGGCGGCGAGATCACCGTGGCTGATCTGGTTGCCAAGGGTGCCGTTCGCAGCGGCTACCCGGTCAAGGTCTTGGGCGACGGCGAGACTTCGGTTGCTTTCACCATCAAGGGTGTCAAGGCTTCCGCTTCCGCCAAGTCCAAGATTGAGGCTGCTGGCGGCTCCATTTCCGAGGACTGATTTCCGCGGAAAAGTAGCTGACTTAAGCTGATTGTGAGGCTCCTCCCGCATAGTCGGGAGGAGCCTCACTGCGTTTACGGCCTCGACGGAGGTTGATGGAGATTATTTATCGTACCCGTTCAAGGGGGCTCTCCATATGAGATGGCCTCAATGAAGCTGATAAGAATTGACAAAACAATAAAAACAGGCAAAAGGTGGTAAACTCCACTATCGGTACGTAACGTACGCTAGAGTGGTGCGTTAGAGTCTGTTTGCATGGGTGCGCGGACGCGCATATCAATGGAAGGAATCCCAGGTGAGGACGTTAATCCAGGCCTTGAAAACCAAGGAGTTGAGGAATAAGATCCTCTTCACCCTTGGCATCATCATCATTTACCGTATTGGTTCGTTCATTCCGACCCCGGGTGTCGACTATACAGTTGTTCAGGAATGCGTCGGCAGCATGAGCAGCACTTCCGAGAACTTCATTGGCCTGGTGAATCTCTTCTCCGGCGGCGCGATGCTGCAGCTGTCGATCTTCGCATTGGGCGTCATGCCGTACATCACGGCATCCATCGTCATCCAGCTGCTTCGCGTGGTGATTCCACGCTTCGAGGCGCTGCACAAGGAAGGCCAGTCCGGCGAAGCCAAGCTGACCCAGTACACGCGTTACCTGACCATCGGCCTTGCCGTGCTGCAGTCCACCACCATCCTGGTGACCGCACGTTCCGGCGCGCTGTTCAACTACCAGTGCTCCCAGGTGGTGCCCGACGGTTCCGTCTGGAACCTTGTGGTCATGGTGCTGATCATGACCGGCGGCACCGGCCTGATCATGTGGATGGCCGAATTGATTACTGACAAGGGTCTCGGCCAGGGCATGTCCATTCTTATCTTCATGTCCATCTGCTCCGGCTTCCTGCCGCAGCTGTGGGAGATCGGCTGGGGCACCGACGGCACCGATGGCGATTGGGCCAAGTTCGCCGCCGTTATCAGCGTCCTGCTGGTCATCATGATCCTCGTCATCTATGTCGAACTTTCCCAGCGTCGAATCCCCGTGCAGTACACGCGCCGCATGATCGGCCGCAAGATGTACGGCGGATCGTCCACCTACCTGCCGCTGAAGATTAACATGAGCGGCGTCATCCCTCCGATCTTCGCATCCTCCATCCTGGCCATTCCTACGCTGATCGCGCAGTTCGGCGACTCCGATCAGGCTTGGGTCTCCTGGATCAACACCAACCTGGCCGATACCACCTCCGTGTGGTACATCGCCCTGTACGCGCTGATGATCGTCTTCTTCTGCTTCTTCTACACCGAGATCACGTTCAACCCGGACGAGACCGCCGACAACATGAAGCAGTACGGCGGATTCATCCCCGGCATCCGCGCGGGCAGCGCCACCAGCCGTTACCTGAGCTATGTGATGAACCGTCTGAACACCGTGGGTGCGATCTACCTGCTGTTCGTTGCCCTGATTCCGACCGTGCTCATCATGGCTTTGGAGCTCAACAACAGGCTGCCGTTCGGCGGCACCACCATCCTGATCATCGCCGGCGTGGGCCTTGATACCCTGCGTCAGGCCAAGGCCCAGACCGAACAGTTCCAGTACGCCGGATTCCTGTTCGAAGGCACCGATCACAAGGAAGGCAAGTAAAGACCTGAATCGTAATACCGCTCCTGAAGGGCGGTATTACGATTTTTCAATGTAAAAACCAGTATCGAAAGTCTCCCGATGGAGACGCAATGGAACGGAGCAATAACATGCGACTGCTGATTATGGGACCTCAGGGCGTCGGCAAGGGCACCCAGGCCGCTCTGCTGAGCGAGCACTACGGCATTCCGGCGATTTCGACCGGCGACATCTTCCGCTACAACATCAAGAACAAGACCGAGCTCGGCGTGGAAGCGCTCAAGTACATCGACAAGGGCGAGCTGGTTCCCGACGAACTGACCAACAAGATCGTCAAGGACCGTCTGGCGATGGTCGATGCCAAGAACGGCTGGATCCTCGACGGCTATCCGCGTAACGCATCCCAGGTCGAAGCCCTCGACGCGATCCTGTCCGAGCTGGAAACCCCACTCGACGCCGTGGTGGCACTCGACGCTGACCATGACGTGCTCATGGAACGCATGAAGAAGCGCGCCGAAATCGAAGGCCGTTCCGACGACACCCCGGAAGCCATCGCCAAGCGCCTCGACGTCTATGCCAAGGAAACCGCTCCGCTGCTGGCCATCTACCAGGAGCGTGGACTGCTCAAGACCTTCAACGGAGTCGGATCCGTCGAAGAGATCCAGTCCACCATCGTGGCTGAGCTTGGCTGAGGCTAATAGCATAAATCATTCGAAACGGGAATTACGACACGCCGTACCATGTCGTAATTCCCGTTTTCGTGTATTCTTGCAAGTTGGTGTGTCTTCGGGCACGCATAGTAATCGCCAAGGAACGGAACGAGGCTCATGGCTAAAGACGGTGTGATTGAAGTCGAAGGACAGGTGGTGGAGGCACTGCCGAACGCGATGTTTCGTGTTGAACTCGAGAACAAGCATATCGTGCTCGCGACCATCTCGGGCAAGATGAGGAAGAACTACATCCGCATCCTGCCACAGGACCGCGTCGTGCTGGAAATGAGCCCGTACGATCTGAACCGCGGCCGTATTACGTACCGTTACAAGTAAGGTACACAAGCAAAGGAAAACCATGAAGGTCAGCCCTAGTGTGAAGAGGATCTGCGAGAACTGCCGCGTGATCCGTCGTCACGGCCGCGTCATGGTGATCTGCATCAACCCGCGCCACAAGCAGCGCCAGGGCTGAGAGTAGATCCAGCGGCATAACAGTACAGGCGCTGAGTCACAGCTCGCGGAAGCGAGATGAACCCCGGGAACGCAGGCCCGGGCCGGGAGACCGGACGACTCGGTGCAAGACCTGCGGAAAACAGAAGGAATCGCAATGGCACGTCTTGCCGGAGTCGACATCCCCAATGAGAAGCGCATCGAGATCGCCCTCACCTACATCTTTGGTGTGGGTCGCACTCGTGCCAAGGAAACGCTTGCCGCGACCGGTATCAACCCGGACATTCGCGTCAAGGATCTGACGGATGAGCAGCTGATCACGCTGCGTGATTATCTCGAAGGTAACTACAAGATCGAGGGCGATCTGCGTCGTGAAATCGATGCGGATATCCGTCGTAAGATTCAGATCAACTGCTACCAAGGCCAGCGTCACCGTAAGGGACTTCCTGTGCGCGGTCAGCGCACCAAGACCAACGCACGCACCCGCAAGGGCCCGAAGCGTACGGTCGCCGGAAAGAAGAAGGCCACCAGGTAATCGGTGGCTGTCGGTCTAGGCCACGAGACGTTCGTTCTCATCGCCTAGACAACAAAGCAAATTCGTTATTAGGAAACGAGGGTCAATGGCAGCTCAAAAGCAAGCCGCGCGCAAGCCGCGTCGCCGCGACCGTAAGTCGGTCCCGGTTGGGCAGGCGCACATCAAGTCCACTTTCAACAACACCATCATCTCCATCACCGACCCGTCCGGCGCAGTTGTGTCCTGGGCGTCCGGTGGCGATGTCGGATTCAAGGGCTCCCGTAAGTCCACTCCGTACGCCGCTGGTATGGCCGCTGAATCCGCTGCCCGTAAGGCCATGGAACATGGCCTGAAGAAGGTAGACGTGTTCGTGAAGGGCCCGGGTTCCGGTCGTGAAACCGCAATCCGTTCCCTGCAGTCCGCCGGACTCGAAGTCGGTTCCATCACCGACGTCACCCCGCAGGCACACAACGGCGTTCGTCCTCCGAAGCGCCGTCGCGTCTGAGCACTAGAAGAAATCATCAATCCAAAGCCGCTTATGGCCGGTGAGTGCACCACCGGTCCGAAGCTGAAAGGATAACCACAGTGCTTATCGCACAGCGTCCGACACTTACCGAGGAATCTCTCAACCCTCAGCGTTCCCGCTTCACCATTGAGCCTCTTGAGCCTGGTTTCGGCTACACGCTTGGCAACTCGCTGCGCCGTACCCTCCTGAGCTCCATTCCTGGAGCGGCTGTGACTTCGGTGCGTATCTCCGGCGTCCCGCATGAGTTCACCACTCTGCCGGGTGTTGAAGAGGACGTTACCGAGATCCTGCTGAACATCAAGGGCATCGTGCTCACCAGCGAATACGATGAGCCGGTTGTCATGTATCTGCGCAAGAGCGGCAAGGGCGAGGCTACCGCGGGTGATATCACCCCGCCGGCAGGCGTTACTATCGCCAACCCGGATATGCATATCGCCACTCTCGCCGAAGATGGTGAACTCGAGATCGAGTTCACCGTCGAGCGTGGCCGCGGCTATGTGCCTGCCCAGATGAACAAGCAGGATAACGCCGAGATCGGCCGTATTCCGGTCGACTCGATCTACTCCCCGGTGCTCAAGGTGAGCTATCGTGTGGAAGCCACCCGCGTTGAACAGCGCACTGACTTCGACAAGCTCATTCTGGACGTGGAGACCAAGCCGGCAATCTCCCCGCGCGATGCCGTCGCATCCGCAGGTTCCACCTTGGTGGAGCTCTTCGGCCTGTGCCGCGAGCTCAACACCCAGGCCGAAGGCGTTGAGATCGGCCCTGCTCCGATTGCAGAGGAGACCAACCCGGAGATGGCCGTCCCGATCGAGGACCTCAACCTCACCCAGCGCAGCTACAACTGCCTGAAGCGCGAGGGCATCCACACGATTGGCGAGCTGGTCGCCCACACCGAGCAGGATCTGCTCGATATCCGCAATTTCGGTATGAAGTCCATCGACGAAGTCAAGGAAAAGCTTCAGGCTCTCGGCCTGGCTCTCAAGGCTTCCCCGCTGGGCAGCTTCGATACCAATAACCTCGAAGGTGGCACCTTCTTCTCGCCGGAAGACGAGTGATTCGCCACTTTTGACCTAACCGCTTCGTCGGATTCGGACGTTCGGGCCAATGCCCACCTGAATCCGACGGGGCTTTCAAGGAGAAACAATGCCTACACCAAAGAAGGGTCCGCGTCTGGCCTCCAGCCCGGCTCATGAGCGCCTGATGCTCGCGAACATGGCCACCAGCCTGTTCCAGCACGGCCGCATCACCACCACCCTGCCGAAGGCCAAGCGCCTTCGCCCGCTGGTTGAGCGTCTGATCACCATGGCCAAGCGTGGCGATCTGCACAGCCGCCGTCGCGTGATGCGCGTCATCCGCAACAAGTCCGTTGTGCACAAGCTGTTCACCGAGATCGCCGAGCAGATGGAGCAGCGTGAGGGTGGCTACACCCGTATCGTCAAGATCGCTCCGCGTCGTGGCGATGCCGCTCCGGCAGCGATCATCGAGCTCGTTACCGAGCCGGTGAGCCCGAAGAAGGCAGTGGTGAAGGAAGCTGAAGCCGCAACCAAGGTTGCCGCTGAAGAGGCTCCGGTTGCTGAGGAAGCTCCGGTCGCCGAGGCTCCGGAAGCCGTCGTCGAAGAGGCTGCCGCTGAGAACGCCGAGTGATTTGGTTTTCTAGCATATGAGAGGGCCGGGAATCGAAAGGTTCCCGGCCCTCTTGCTATATCCGTAATATCCGTAATACCCGGACATGTTCAGACGGATGGACATATACATGACATAAACGGCGTATACGGACATATACGGACTGACAGGCGGCCATCTCTCTAGGTGCGTCCACTCCGTTCCGGCCCCGACCGGGAGATATGACCGTATCTTTACGGTTGGGGCCGGAAGGGGGTGCATGTCATTACACCTTGCTTCTTTTGTGAAATTCAAAAACGGCGGAATTCCAACGATTTAGGTTTCGCGTGCCGGTATGACCTACGTTCGAGGCCTGCCCCAACCGGAAGATACGCCCATATCTCGCGGTTTGTGGCAGGAAAGGGGGTGTGCCGTCGCGTTCCATGTTTCTTATGCGATCCAGAAACGGCCATTTTCCAACGATCCGTGATTATGAAGTCGGATTGGCCTGCGTTCGTTCCTGCCCCAACCGGGAGATACGCCCGTTTCTTGCCGGTTGTGGTCGTAAGAGGGTGGCCGTCGTTTTGTCCCGCTTCTAGCAGGTGATGCGGAAACGGTGGAATTCCAACGATTCGGGATTCTCGCGCCGGGATGATCGAATCGCGCGGCGTCCCCGTCCGGGAGACGGGGACGTTTCTTGCGGTTGGTGCGGAGAAGGCCGCGTGCTCCGAATCTTTTGCGTGATGCGTGATGAGTAAAGGGGTCATCCGTGATCTGTGGCATTGGGGGACGGGGCATGCGGATTCCAGGCAGGCTGTGTGGATTCTCGCCAAGTCATGTGGATTCGCACGACTTATCGAAAACCGTACGCCTAGCTGAGAATCCGCACGGCATCACAGGAATCCGCACAGCCGCCTGAGAATCCGCAAACACTGACTTTGCATGGGCGGCGCGTCCTGTCGGACAGCGTATCCTGCCGGAGGGCGTGGTCCCGTTCTTCTTCATCGTGCTGCCGCATCTGAGGCCCAGGGGAAATTCCTTGCCCCACCTCAGGGCGGCCGCTTTTGAACTCGCTCCACGCGTACTGTCGCAACACCCTCTGCCGCAGCGTATCCGGACCCGTTTCAGACGCATGCGTTCTGGCTGACATCAAAAACCCGGCCATGTCACTTTTGAACCTGCCCAAGTCCTTGCACCACAAGGCCCAAGAGCTGATGAGGCCTCGGTTGATTTCAAACACATATTTTGACAGCCAACCCAAACGGACCGTGGCCGACTCTTTGCTAAGCTCTATTGCGTGAGATTGCGAATCGACTTGGCATATGACGGCACCGGATTCTACGGATGGGCGAAACAACCCGACATGCGTACGGTGCAGGGGGAGATCGAACGCGTGCTGCACACCGTTCTGCGCGTTCCGGATGACGACACGACGGAACCGCTGCGGTTGACGGTGGCGGGCCGTACCGATACCGGCGTCCATGCATCGCACCAGGTCTGCCATCTCGACGTCAATGAGGAAACGTTGCAACGTTGCGTCGGACACATGGACGTGCCCGCGCACATCGCGCTGGAACGACGTTTGCAGCGTATGCTGCCGGCTGATATCGCCATCCATGCGGTGCGAAACGCTCCGGACGGCTTTGACGCGCGTTTCTCCGCGCTGGAACGCACCTATGTGTATCGCATAGCCGACAGGTCGAGCGTGGTGGACCCGCGAAGCAGGAATTTCGTGCTGCACATCGACGACCATCTCGATATCGAATCCATGAACCAGGCGGCGGCCATGACAATCGGACTGCACGACTTCGGATCGTTCGCAACGCCCAATCCTGGCGGCACCACCATACGCGAAGTGAAAACCGCATACTGGAGAAGAATCGGGGAAAGACCGCTGGTGGCGGACGGAACGACGATGGGGGAGCGGTATCGCACTCCGGCCATGGAATCCGGGCTGCTCTGCTTCACCATCGTAGCGGACGCCTTTGCCCGCAATATGGTCAGATCGCTGGTCAACGGGTGCGTGCAGGTGGGGGTCGGCAAACGCTCCGTCGAATGGTTCGCGGAAAAGATGGCGACTCCGTTGAGGGAAGGCTCGACCGGGCCGATCGCGCCACAGGGATTGACGTTGGAACATATAGAATATCCGGAGGATGGCCTTCTCGCCGTCCGTGCGGAAGCGATCCGCGCCAAGCGCACGCTCGACGTATGACGCTTGACGTATGACGTGGATGTTACGGCTTTTTGACGTGTCCGTATACGAGATATTGCCGTAACATAAGCGCCGGATTGCGGTAATCAGCCGACATTAACCTCTCTTCCATTGTGAAGGCAAGCCCCCGGGGGCATGCCTGTCGTATGAGGTGGAAGGAGTGTGGCGATGATCGAGTCGGCGGCACGTAAATTGGCGACGGAACTGGTCAATCGTAGAGAGTCGATCAATCGCGAACTCAGCCGAAACGGCGTTCGCTTCGGCATTTACAAGAACGGCGAATACCATGATCGTCTGTTCCCCTACGATCCCGTGCCGAGAATCATCGAATCGAATGAATTCGACGAGATGGAAGCGGGCCTCAAGCAGCGTGTCAACGCGCTGAACGCCTACCTCAGAGACGTCTATTCTGACAAGAAGATCATCAAAGACGGCATAATACCGGAGGAATACGTATACACGTCGGCGGGGTATTTCCCACAGGTCAACGGCGTGACCCCTCCGGGCGGCGTGTTCGCGCACATCGCCGGCGAAGACCTTGTGCAGGGGCAGGACGGCAAATGGTGGGTGTTGGAAGACAACCTGAGAATCCCGTCCGGTGCAAGCTATCCGCTGTTCGCGCGAGATATCGAACGCAGGATCACGCCGAGGCTGTTCCGTGACGTACATGTGCGCGACAACCGAGACTATCCGCGATTGCTGCGCAAATCCATGGATTTCGTCTCCACTGAAGGCATTGCCGTGGTGCTTTCGCCGGGACGATACAATTCCGCGTTCTTCGAGCACGCGTATCTGGCCGAGAAGACGGGTGCCGCGCTCGCCTTCCCGGAAGACCTTGAAGTGGTCGACAACAAGCTGTTCTTCCTTGACTATTCCGGAAAGCGACACCGCGTGGGCGTCGTGTACCGCCGATTGTCGGACGAGTATCTTGATCCGTTCGCATTCAATCCCGATTCCGTGATCGGCGTTCCGGGAATCCTCTCGGCCTACCGCGCCGGCAACGTGGCAATCGTCAACGCTCCCGGCAACGGAGCGGCGGACGACAAGGCGATCTACTATTTCGTTCCCGCCATGATCCGCTACTATCTCGGCGAGGAACCGATTCTGCAGAACGCGCCGACCTACATGCCGATGTTCGAGAGCGACCGCAAGGAAGTGCTCGACAGGCTCGGCGAACTCGTGATCAAGGACGTGGCGGAAGCCGGCGGCTATGGCGTGGTGTTCGGATCCTCCCTCGACAAGGCCAAGCGTGAGGAACTCGCCGACCGTATCAAGGCCGAGCCGCGCAGGTTCATCGCGCAGGAGGTCATACAGTTCAGGGACATCGACGTGGTCGATCCGCAGACCGGCGAGATGAGCCCGCGCAAATGTGACCTGCGCGCCTTCGTGGTAACCGGCAAGAACACTCATGTGTGGTATTCGGGCCTGACCCGCTATTCGTCGGTGCCGGGGCAGATGATCGTCAACTCCTCGCAAGGCGGCGGATTCAAGGACACGTGGGTTCTGGCCAAAGACACCGGTGTGGAGCACGACAGCGCCCCCGGATCCGAAAGCATCAACCTGCTGGCGCAGTCCCGCAAGCATTCGTTGGCGCTCGTCACCGCGTCGAAGGCGGACAACCTGTTCTGGCTTGGCCGTTACACGGAACGTGTGTTCACCACGCTCAACCAGTTCTTCCCCTTCTACGACCGTGTGATGGACACCGACGTCGACGCCTTCCGTCCGTTCGCCCGCGCGCTCGACCTGCCGGAGGATTTCGAGGATTTCGACGCGTTCATCCAGAGCTTCCTGTACGACGAGAAGAACCCGGATTCCGTGCGCAGCGCCATCGTGTACGCGTTCAACAACGCCGTGATTCTTCGTCCCGAATTAAGCTCCCGACTGCTGCAGTACGTGGAACTGGCCATGAACTCCATCGTGGAGGCGGCCGATCGCGCGGCGTTCGACGAAGACATCTACAAGCATCGTGACATCGCCGACAATATGCTCGCCTTCTGGGGAGGCGTGGAGAATTCGCCGGTGGATCCGACGCTCAAGTCGTTCATTTTCGTCGGCAAGTATTTGGAACGAATCGATTTGTATACGCGCTTCGGCTACTCGATGGAGGAGCTTCAGGCGCCGCTGAGCAAACTGGCCGGTTACATCATGCCGTTGGAAGGACTGCCGGTTCCGCAATGCTTCGCCGACACCCTACGTTGGCTGGTCGGCCAGCTTCCGCAGAGGAACTACGCCCAGCTCGCCCAGAAACTCGGCACGCTGCTCGACGATTTCGACGACCGTATCTGCACGACCGAGCTTAAGGATCTGGGTATGCTCAATGCCATGAATATGGATGCCAAACGCGTCTGACGCAAGGCGTATGGCATAAAAACGGCAATGGGGTGAACAATCGGTTGCCCGGAACCGCTCAAGTCGTGTATAACGGCTTGAGCGGTTCTTCGTGGTAGTGTGAAGAAAACCTTTCATTGAGGAGACGATGTGAAGAAACTGGTGTTTGACTATGAGATGAAGCTCTCATTCAGTTCGCCCGTAACCGACCATCGATTCCAGCTTCGCTGCATCCCTGCCACTGGCCCTCGCCAGCAGGTTGTGGACGTGGAAGTGAGAATCGAACCCGAGGTGGAGTTGTTCACCACCATCGACTCCTTCGATTCCGTGGTGAAGACCGGTTTCATTCCCGAACCGCATACGATGTTCAACTATTCGGTGACCGGCATCGCGTTCGTGGACAACGATCATATCAAGCCGGAAATCTACAAGCCGCTCTACCGTTTCAACTCGGCTCTGACCGTTCCCGGGCCCGCGATCGAGACGATGGTGGAAGTATGCAAACGGCGTCTCTCCGCGTTGCCTGCGGCCAGCACTCCCGTGGAACAGGCGCGTGAGGTGATGGACGAGGTGTTCAAGGCGTTCGTCTACACGCCTGCCTCCACCACGATCCGCACCACGGCCGAAGAGGCGCTTGCGCAGCGTAAAGGTGTATGCCAGGACTATGCGCATGTCATGTTGTCCGTATGCCGTCGTCTTGGACTTACGGCAAGGTACATCGCAGGCTTGCTCGATGGCGAGGGAGCCACGCACGCGTGGGTGGAGATCTATCATGACGGTCGTTGGATCGGTCTGGACCCGACGCACAACCGCATGGTGAATGACAATTACATTACCATCGCGCACGGGAGGGATTATCGTGACTGCATGCTCGATATCGGCATTTTCTCGGGCTGCGATGTGAAGCAGGATCAGTGGGTGAACGCATCCGTGCACGAGCAGGAGTTGTAGAAACCGAGGGTGTTTCGGAGTGGAACGTTCCGAAACGTGCCATCGGACGAACTCGCTGGGGGATGGTGACGAAATCGTGGGATTCGGTCCGTGGGAATCGTCCGTGGAAGTCGTCCATGGAAGTCATCCATAGGAATCGATAGCGGGTTTATAGGTCGGAATGTATCTGATCAGCTTTTAGCTCTTGTATTGCAAGGGCTGGTCGGTGATCAAAACAGGCATGGTCGGATTTTGAGGACGACCAGATTGCGT
>CAVBVU010000024.1:0-18574 GCA_963598975.1 Anaerovoracaceae bacterium | reverse complement strand
TGACAGGCATCTGAAACCTTTCCTCCCTCTTGACTCAAAGAGTCAAGGGCGTTTAGGTCATTGATCTGACAGGCATCTGAAACAGATAGCCTTAAAGTTCCCTTGACAATTCATGAGAACTGAACAAAGTCCGCATCAACGTAGTAACTCCGTCCTTCAGCCAGATCAATCCTTTTATCGCAGCATTCCAGGTCAAGAAGCTGCATTTTATGTCTCGATAATTCTCTATGCAAATAGAGTAGTTGGTCGTTATCGCAGTATTGAATTGTATGAAGCGTCACAAGCATCCTGCTCTCAGCAAGAGCGCCGGCAGTGTCAACCAGCAGTTGAATTCTATCAAAGAGGGACCCCAATGAACTTACATCGACACGCAGTTTCGCCATCGTGACCACAGCCTTCAGATCCAAAGATGACGTAATGTCCAACGGCAAATCATCTCGCCATATCTCATCTTGCAAAATCATCTTCATCTCAGATTGCAGAGCAAGAACACGAGACAACTGTTCCGGATTGAAATCGTCCAACACTTTTTTAATGGCCATTTTCTGATACAAGGAATCGTAATCAAGTCCCGACGCGCAATCACCTACGAACAGCACTTTCTTGGCAACCGCAGCAACCCCACTTCCCTCACCGAGAACAACATCTTCAGTGGCACCTCGTAGCCCTTCAATAAATGTGTAAAACAATGCGGGCTTTTGGAAACCAATCACGTTCAGACCCAGTTCGAGATCCATGGAGTCCAACGGAAAAACAACAATACTGTCAATCATATAATCACTGTCCTTTCATCCTTATCCCTGATATCACCCGTTCTCTCCCCCAAAAGGTATTTGATTGATGCGTATTGCTTTTCCGTAATAATCAACGATTGAACAAGCCCTTCCTCCGGCACGAAACTGGACACCCGACTTTCAATAAACCCAGCCGATTCCCTTGTAGTGGCAATTCTGACATACACGGACTCTTGAACCATGAGAAAGCCTTCACGTAGCAGATTCTTGCGGAAAGCGGCATATGCCTTTCTTTCCGCAGCCGTCTTCGAAGGAAGGTCGAAGAACACCAAGACTCTCATGACTCGATACCGCATTGATAAAATCCCAACTCAGGCAACCTGTCTTCTCCAGAAAGATATCGGAAGGAATCTCTTACAAAAACATTGATCAGCTGCGTCATAGTGGTCCCAAAAGACGGCAGATCCACACGCAGCAATCGAACCAACTCGACTTTTGTTTTTGGATCAAGCACACAATCCCCCATTTCATAGACCTTCCTATCCACAAATGGGCGAAATGGCTCCATGAAATCACAAGCCAGATTGAACGGGTTCCTCTCACTATCGTGATGAATGCCGAATTCCGTCAAATACCCAATTTCCGCTATCTTTCGAGCTACTTCAGACATCACTACCGCATAGCCATAATCCAGCAAACTATTTTTAACATTCTTTTCGTCGGAGCGAATAAATTCATATGTAAACAGTCTCGGGAAATACATGTGAGAGGCCACAGCTTCTCGATTATCCAAATCATCCACCTTCACATCCGACGCTAAAGCCCTTATCTTTTCAACATCGATACAGGCACAGCTCTCTTCCAGAACAGCTGCCTGATGGGCAATCTTCTCTCGCACGATTTGCTGCCACAACAGACCTTTACGCTCCGTCGACCAACCCATCTGTCGATCAATGCAACATCTTCGACTCACATCCGTCTTGTATGGATTCGTCTCCCCTACCGGAAGATGCTTATCATCACAGAAGATAATCTTGATGTCACGTTTAAGCAGCACAGCCATAGCATTGGACGTAATCACAGCATGCGTTGTTGCAATCAACAGAAGGCCAATGTCGTCCAAGGGTATTTGAACGACATCATCATCAGTTTGAACAATCAACGATTTCAGCTTCACCGATATCTTGCAATGCTTCGTCACTACAACATTCCGCCACGCCATATTCACTCCATTGTGACTGTGGTATTCTTTTTCTAGGTTGTTTGGTCGCAACCAAAACGTCTAGGTCGTTGACCTGACAGGCATATATTGAAATAAAGCAAGGCTTTCAGCCAAGCTTCAGAAGGTTTTATACCCGGCCTTATGGCTGTGAGGCTCCCAGCAATGCTGGGAGCCTTTTTCGTCATCCTGCCACCTGCTTCAACTCCGCCACGGTCACCCTCTTTTCGAACAGACCAGATGGTGACTGGAAGATGAACTCATCATCGTCCTCAAATGAGTACCCTGCCGCGCTACGCATACGCATCCAAGTCTTAGACAAGCCAATCGCCGACAAGTCCGAACGACTCGGATCAGCATGCAACGCGATAACCAAACCCTTCAACACGGCAATTTGGTCATCATGGCCAAGCTCACAAAACGCCTTTCGCACCGCAGGCAAATCTTCCTCAGGTACACGATGCAGAGGATACTGAACCTGCACGGCATTCATAATCTCATCGAAAACTTCAATAAGATCATTCAAGTCGACAGAGCTTCCATCACTCATCGCCCGATCAAAACACTCATACGCGTCATAATCAAGCCACAACTGGCGAGCATTATTCAATTCGGACGCAGACTTGACAGTCGCCAAGGCACCTCTGTATCGAACAAGCTGCATCTGTGGGATGTGACGAAGCAAAATTTTCGCTCGAGCGTACTCCGGTTTTTTCGCCGCCAACACTTGCCTTAGAACTTCATCCGATGGATGATCTCCAAGTAACGCATATTCTTGCATCGTAATGCTCACAAGACGCGTTTTTCTACCGACTTCTATGAGAGCGGAATACACCACCTTGCCGCTGGAAAAACCTCCGTATAGCGATGTATTCGCTTTCTTTTTATCAAAAGCGATTCCATTACGGCCTTCTCTTGTCATGGCACCGTATCGCGTCTCGTTATAAAGAGCTCCGAAGCTATCTCCCACTTTCTGAGTGACGAGCATCTTGCGATAGTTCATCACCTTACGAAGATATTCTTTGTCGGAATCCGACCACACGATCTCACCTGTTTTTGGATTGACGTGCTTATTCTCATCAGGAGATGCCATCGACCCGACAACGAACCCAAAAGCACTCCCTCGCTTACGGTCTCCAGCCTTAAGCCGTTCGCGGTAGCCTCTCAGGTAGTCCTGGAGATACTGGTTATACGAGTTCGTCGCACCATCAGAGACCATGCCATCGTCAAAGAAGCCACGATTGACAGCAAACTGGCCCGCAATACCGAGACACAACGCATCCTGAGCGTGATGATAATCATTGATGTCACGATTCTTATGCTCAAAGCCAAGATAATGACGCATCTCCTTCGTCAACTCAGAATTCAGTCCGATCACCGACGAGCTATCGCCATACCTTTGGCGCAACAGCACAGCGACGTTCTTCATGATCTGACGCGTCTCCACCAGCGAGCGCTCCACAAAGCGTTCCTTCTCTCGTTCGCCAAACTCATTTTGTCGAGTCAGTCGCTCGAATTTGACGCGAGAGATCAGCCCATCGTCCATAAGCTTTTGCCAGAACGCTCTTTGCTTTTCAACTACTTCAGGCAGATAAGTAAACGAGTCGGTTTTACGCGCATTTGCGGCGCGAGAGACGAGCACACGATTATCCAGAGAATCGTTCTGCGTCACAGCCTGAGGAATGATATGGTCGATGTCGTAAGCAGAAGAAAGTCTGTCGATATTAAGTTCCTCGCCGGTATACATATCTTTACCGAGCTGCGTGTAGTACAGGAACCAGCGGTCGTCCTGAAGTTCCTTATCTGAACAATCGTTCAGCCTCTCGAAAATATCGCTGAATTCTCTCCTGAGCCCTGCGTTCCTGTACAAGTCCAAGAGTCGGCTCTTCCTGGACCTTGTTCTCACACTTGCTTGAACATCGTCCGCCAGCTCCAAGAAGATCCTTGACGGTTCTTTTCCAACCGCCTTCGTCACATCATCAATGAGTCCGATGGACTGAATGATTCCGCGTTTCACTTTTGGTGATACACGGAGATCGTCAATTACCTCATTGAGTGATCGATTCTGCTCATTACCTTGGTTCTGTTCTTCGATCCATTTCGCAACCCCGAGTTGCTTATCGGTAATGATTTCCATGAAATTACGGTCTTCCGCACGAAGAAGCTCAATAATGCTATGCTTCCGCGGCTCAAAATCATTTCCGATCTTGCGCTCAATCATCTTGGTCGTGAGCAACTTCTTTGAGAGACGTCCCCACCCGGTGTAGTGCGTATTGCAAAGCAATTCGCAATCCTGCTCCGATAATCCTTCAAGCATCGAAAGCTGGTGTCGCAGTGTCTCCTTGTCTTCAAAGACTGTTTGCAATTCAACAATCTTTTCAACCAAATCGAAGTTACTGTCCACATATTTCGCCCCGCCTCTTGCGCTAAAGACGCGACACATCTTGCCATATGTCGACATTGAACTCATGAATTTCTTTTCATCGGCCAATCCGAACAGTTCGAACGTTCCCCCATGCTTCTTGCGCAGAACGTTCTCGGCAGCTTTCTTTGAAACAGATCCGCCTTTCATGAACAATTCACGAATCAGAAGGAGTTTGTCCTCATGCCCAAGGCGTTCACGCCTTCTATTAGACCAATGGTTCCCCGAACGAGATGACAAACGAACATTGTTCAACTCGTTCAAAACCTCATACTCTTGGTAAAGCATGGAATTCTTGGGGAGGGTCGGCTCTCCAAGCAAATAGCTGTCGGTATCCACCAGACGCTCGATGAATCTCCTGCCGGATTCATCCTTATCGACCATCTCATCGAAATTCCAAGGGGTGATGACACCGGCTTGCTTACGCTTCATCCAATGGTTTTCACTATTATCAGAAGCCTGCATATTGCATTTCTGCACAAGTGGACCAACGAAATAAGGCACTCGGAAGGTCAAGAGTCCCTCGATCTTGTTGATCTGCCTGCCGTTCTTCTCAAACGTATCCAATAGGAACGGATAATACTTTCCCTGCTTCTCAATGATGAGCCTCAACTCGTTTTGATGAAGCTGGTAAGGAATCACGCCATTATCAGAACTCCTCTGAATCGGGAACAACCTATCTTCCTCAATGGCATTGGTCATTTCTCGCTTCATGGACTCGTCGAGATCCGAAGCGTTAATCAGCTTCTGGAAATACGCATAGGCGTTTTTCCGCAGCTTTTCATACGAGTCGCCACCGCCTCTGATGCTACGACGTTTTCCGTCGACCATCTTCCAGCCCACGATTTCGCCATAATGCTTGTTAACATCATCGGCATTAGAGCTTGTACGAAGTTCTTTCTTGATTATCTCCCAATTCTTCTGATGCTGCTCGAAGCTCATGCACATCGATTCGGAGATACTCATCGCGTCTCCAAGCAGCTGCTTCAAAGCAACCGCACTGTACTGCGTTTGGAGCGCATCGAGGCGAGCGCATTCTTGATCATCAAGAAGCCCGGAATCAACTATCTGATTGCGTGTCTCCTCGTAGTCAGCTTTATTGAAGTACACATTCAGAAGCTTCTTATCATCACTTGAAAGATCATCCTTGACGAAGACCTTCGCGAGATCTAGCTTGTTTCCCTCCAAGCCAGCAAAAATCGCTTTGACGATATCGCTCTGCTTCTTAGACAGCGCACTACTTGCTTGAATCGCCTCGAAAGCATGCTCAGCACGTGCCCTGCGTGATCCCTTCGTGGAGCAAAGCTCATTCGCAAGACGCGTATCGTCTATTTCAGCTTTCCACGATTGATCCAATTCCGACTGATCAGATTCATCCATTGACCCGTTAATAATCTCTTCAATGAGATCTAACAGTTCATTTGAGTTGAACGTGTTCGACGCGTTCAGTTGACCTTCCGTAAGGAAGTTTCCGCGATACTTCAGAATGTGATGAACAGCAAGATAAACCTCTCTGATGTCATGTCGTGCATCATCCTCCATCAAAGCCTTACGAAGATGGTAGATGGTTGGGTATTCCTCGTAGAAACGCTTATCTTGATCTTTGGAGTCAAATAGAATTCCGCCATACCAGTGGCTGGAATTATCTTCATCGGCAGGGTGCACCCAAGAGTACTTTCTACGTGCCAAGAAAGAAGGATCGATATCCGCCAGAGGAGCGTCAAAAAGTGCGTCAAGCAGGCGCAAACGCCAACGCCTACGAGACAGACGTCTACGGGTGGTTCGATACATTCGACGGCTTTCCGCGGTTTCCGCGGGTTCGAAAAGCCTTGCGCCAATTAGCTCATGACCTTTCGCCCTAACCAGATGATAATTCGGGGCAAAGGCGGCCCATCCAACGGAAGCGTTTCCAATGTCCAAGGAAATCGCGTAATCATTGACTGTGTTCTTACGGCTGCTCATTCAGTCTCCCTCGGCTAAAAAACAAACTCTGACCACAGCCTATACCCCTTTTCACTATTAGCCAAACAAGAACACGTATCGATATGCGTTCTACCGTATGAATGCGCCGACAACGGTCATTGTCGGGGATAGATGCGCGGCTGGGTGCGTGCAAGCGTGAGAGACGACCGTTAACTCGAACCAGAGGTCAGGAACACATCAACAAAAGAAAAAGCCGGACAGCAGGATTTCCGAAATCCACTCAGCGTGGAGCGAACCCGGAAAATCCACCGTCCGGCAACGCGACTGCTTCTCAAGAATGTGTGCTTGACTCACATGGATGGTACTGAGAACCATTCGCTGACGATCTGCTCCCGCACCCATGCCAGGCACTCGTACGAAATACAAATCAAGTCGTAGGGCTTTAAAAGCCAAAGCTCAACTGTAGCCGTATAACGGAACAATCACAAATCCGAACACAACGTCCTCGAGCCGACCGCAATCCGCTCATCGAAGTCCGGCAGCCACTCCCGCGCATATCGGAACAAGGCCGTCTTGAAGAACTCGGATACGTCACTCGTGAAGCCACTCCCCGCGTATATCAAACAAGATATCGAGAAAAGAGACACAAAACAGCGGGCCGTGTCCACATAAGAACATGGAACACGGCCCGCCGCTACATGAAAAGGAGCTCAAACTCCGATTCAGGCCTTGGCAACCTCAACGGTCAGCTCGGAGCCCTCGGCACCGGCTGCAACCTCGAAGGAAGTGGCAAGCGTCTCACCGGAGATAAGTTCCTTGAACTGCTCGACCTTGGCCACATCCGCAGACGGAACGGTCAGCTTGAGCGCAATACGGTCGGAAATCTCCAGATCGGCGGCCTTGCGGGCGTCCTGCACGGAACGGATCACATCGCGGGCGTAGCCTTCCGCGATCAGATCGTCATTGAGCTCGGTGTCGAGGATTACGAAGCCACCGGTCGGCAGCGCCGCAGACACGAAGTTGGCCGACTCTTCGGCATCCTTCTCCTCAACACTGTTGATCAGTTCGTATTCGCCTTCCTCCAGCGTGATCTCGCCGTTCGGGGTCTCGCACACCGGAGCGCCGGAGGCGTCCACGTGCCATGCGCCGGACTTGGAGGCCTTGATGGCGAACTGCACGTCCTTGCGCAGACGCTTGCCTGCAACACGGGCGTTCACTCGCAGCTCGTTGACGATCTTCAAACCACGGGATTCGGCGTCCTCAAGCGTACACAACTCGATATCTTTGACGTTCAGCTCGGACTTGAGGATCTCAGCATAGGCGGCCACGGCCTCCGGATCGGAAACGATCACCGTCAGCTTGCTCAGCGGCTGGCGTACGCGAATCTGCTTCGCCTTACGCATGGACAGCGTGCTGGACACGACCTCGCGCACCTTCTCCATGGCATCGACCAGAGCCGGATCGTCGACCAGTACCTGGCCAAGCTCGGTGGCTTCACCGGATGCCGGATCGTTCAGGAACGGCCAATCGGCAAGATGCACGGATTCGCCACCGGTCAGGCCACGCCACACGGCTTCGGCCTCCATCGGAGCGAGCGGAGCAAGCACGCGCATGAACGTTTCAAGTACGGTGTACAGCGTGTTGAACGCGTTCTCGTCCTCATTCCAGAAGCGGTCGCGGTTGTTGCGGATATACCAGTTGGTGAGCATGTCGATGAAATCGGACACGGCTTCGCAGGCGTCGGAGATCAGGAAATCGTCCAGCGCGGACTGGGTCTTCTCGACCAGGCGACGTGCGCGGGCCAGCAGGTAACGATCCATCTCCGGCAGGGCCGCCACTTCGTCGGCACGCAGGGAACGGGCGTCGAAACCGGCACCACCGTTGGCCGCATTGGCATACAGGGTGAAGAAGTAGTAGGAACTCCACACCGGCAGCATGACCTGACGGACGGTGTCGCGAATGCCGTCAGCGGTCACGATGAGGTTGCCGCCACGCAGGATCGGCGAGCTCATGAGGAACCAACGCATGGCGTCGGAGCCGAAGTCGTTGAACACACCATTCACATCCGGATAGTTGCGCAGGTGCTTCGACATCTTCTGACCGTCGGAGCCGAGCACGATGCCGTGGCAGATCACGTTCTTGAACGCAGGCTTGTCGAACAGGGCGGTGGCCATGATGTGCAGCACGTAGAACCAGCCACGGGTCTGACCGATGTATTCCACGATGTAATCGCACGGGAAGTGCTGTTCGAAGGTTTCCTTGTTCTCGAACGGATAGTGGTACTGGGCGAAGCTCATGGAACCGGACTCGAACCAGCAGTCCATCACATCGCTGATGCGGTGCATGTGGCTCTTGCCGGTCGGATCGTCCGGGTTCACTCGGGTCAGCTCATCGATGTACGGGCGATGCATGTTCACATTGCCCTCATGATCGCGTGGGTAGTCGCCGAAGTCGGCCTTCAGCTCCTCGAGGGAGCCGTACACGTCGACACGCGGATACTTCGGATCGTCGGAGATCCACACCGGAATCGGGGAGCCCCAGAAGCGGTTGCGGGAGATGGACCAGTCACGGGCGTTGGCGAGCCACTTGCCGAACTGGCCGTCCTTCACATTGCCCGGAATCCAGTTGATTTCCTGGTTGAGTTCAAGCAGACGGTCCTTGATCTTCGTGACGGACACGAACCAGGAGCTCACCGGCTTGTAGATCAGCGGGGTGGCGCAGCGCCAGCAGTGCGGGTAGGAGTGCACGTAGCTCTTCTCCTGGAAGAGAATGGCGCGCTGGTCTTCCGGAACGTTGGCTAGCGGGCCGTCTCCGGCGCGCAGGTTGCGCAGAATCGGCAGGTTCGCGTCGAACACGTACTGGCCCTCGTAATCCGGGCACAGCGAGGTGAATCGGCAGGCCGCGTCGAGCACGTCCACGCTCTTGATGCCCTTGGCGTTGAGCGTGTTCATATCGTCTTCGCCGTACGGAGCCTGATGCACCAGGCCGGTACCTTCCACGGTGTCGACGTAGTCGGCGGTGAAGATCTGGTAGCCTTCCGGTCCCGGAACCTTGCCTTCGACCGCGTTCTCGTCGCCTGCGAAGTACGGGAACACCGGATAGTAGCGCCAGCCTTCCATTTCGGCGCCCTTGAGCTCGCGAACGATCTCGTAGTTCTCGCCGAGTTCCTTGGCGTAGGAGCCGAGCAGCGGCTTGCCGAGATAGAACTTCTTGCCGGCGAACTTGCCTTCGGTCGGGCGGACTTCGACATAGTCGATGTCGGCGCCCACCACGATGGCGAAGTTGGTCGGAACGGTCCACGGCGTGGTGGTCCAGAACACCGCATAGGCGTCTTCCTCGTCACGCAGCTTCACGGCCACGGACACGGTGGTGTCCTGACGGTCCTGGTACACGTCGGCGTCCATGCGCAGTTCGTGCGCGGAAAGCGGAGTCTGATCCTTCGGGCAGTACGGCAGCACACGGTAGCCCTGGTAGGCCAATCCCTTGTCGTACAGCTGCTTGAAGGCCCACATCACGGATTCCATGTACGGAATGTTCAGGGTCTTGTAGCCGTGCTCGAAATCGACCCAACGGGCCTGACGGTGCACGTAATCCTGCCATTCGTTGGTGTACTTGAGCACGGATGCACGGCAGGCGTCGTTGAACTTGTCGATGCCGATTTCCTTGATCTGGTCGACGGAATCGATGCCCAGTTCCTTCTGGGCCTCAAGTTCGGCCGGCAGACCGTGGGTATCCCAACCGAACACGCGGTTGACCTTGTGGCCCTTCATGGTCTGGTAACGCGGGATCACGTCCTTCGCGTAGCCGGTCAGAAGGTGGCCGTAGTGCGGCAGGCCGTTGGCGAACGGCGGGCCGTCGAAGAACACGAATTCGTTCTGGCTGTGGTCGCCGGATTCACGGCGCTCCACGGACTTGTTGAAGGTGTCGTCCTTCTCCCAATAGTCGAGCACGGACTCTTCCAGCTTCGGGAAGCTGGGGTTCGGTGCGACATTGGCGCTCTGCTCACCGGCAGCAGCCTTCGGATACACATGATTGGTGGTTTCGCTCACCGTATGCTCCTCGCTTGGCATTTCATCTGTTTCTTACCCTTACGAGGACGATGCCGTTCATACGATTTCCATCGCATTCCCGCCACCGCGGTACCACCTCGCTTGCCACGCCCGCCTTTTCTTCGTCAGCGACCGCGACCGCTTGTAGTTCGGCTGTTCGGGCCGATCCCGCCGGTTCTACTAAGCCTTGCGCATATCTTGCGATTGCACTCGGCCGTTCTTCCGGAAGCTCCCCGCTGATAACGGATCACTGCTATACGTTTCAGCAGTCACAGTAGCACGCACCACGAACTTGCAACACCTAGCCAACGACCTTTCCGTGATTTGCAATACTTAATAAAAAAAGTTACTATTATCTAGTTAAGGTTTTTACGCCTTATGCACAGAGCCGTGAGCAAAAACTTTAGAAAGAGAGCAGGCAGAACACCATGTCTCACATCCTTTCCGCAACCGAAGCGAACGAATCGTGGCTGACCGATCCCACCGTCTTCGCGGTCAATCGTCTCCAGGCACACTCAAGCCACCGTTTCTACGACCATGAACCACTTGCGGACGAGCCGACATCCCTCAAGCAAAAGCTCGACGGACAATGGCAGGTCAAAGTCACCGACACTGCCGAAACGGGATTCCTGGCCAGCTACATCGATGATGAACATGCGCAAAGCGAATTCCAGGCCATCGAAGTACCATCCAATCTGGAAACGTCCGGACTGCTCAAGCCGCAGTACGTCAACGTGCAGTACCCGTGGGATGGCCACGAGGATCCGCAGCAGCCGAACATCCCCGAACACAACCATGTAGCGCTCTACCGTAAGGCCTTCGCACCGTCGACCGCGGTGGCGCGTGCGATCCGCGAGGCTCGTCAGGTCACCCTCACCTTCCACGCGGCATCCACCGCCATCTACGTGTGGCTCAATGGCAAATTCGTCGGATACGCCGAAGACTCCTTCACCCCGAGTGAATTCGACGTGACCGACGCCATTCAGGAAGGCAACAACGTACTGGCGGTCGCATGCTACGAATACAGCAGTGCGGCTTGGCTGGAAGACCAGGATTTCTGGCGACTGCACGGCCTGTACCGCAGCGTGGAACTGACCGCAATCCCCGCCGCTCACGTGCGTGACTGGAAAATCGACCCCGACTTCGATGCATCCACCGCAAACGCGACGCTTACGTTCAAAGCCGACGTCAGCAATCCCAATGCCGCGTTCAAAGCCGTGGCGACGCTCACCGACTCGCATGGAACCTTCGTGTGGCAGTCCGACGAAATGCCTGTCGAGGAAACAATCGCGCTGCAAACCATCCTTGACGGCATCGCTCCGTGGAGTGCCGAGGAGCCGAATCTGTACACGCTCAGCCTGGCACTGTACGACGAGGACGGCACCGTAGTGGAAGTGAATCGCGAGCGCATCGGCTTCCGTCACTTCGCCATCGAAGACGGTGTGATGAAGCTCAATGGCAGGCGCATCGTGTTCAAGGGTGTGAATCGTCATGAATTCGACGCACGCCGTGGTCGTGCGGTTACCGAAGAGGACATGCTGTTTGACATCAGGTTCTTCAAGCAGCACAACATCAATGCCGTACGTACCTCGCATTATCCGAATCAGGAGCGTTGGTATGAGCTGTGCGATGAGTATGGCGTTTATATGATCGACGAGACGAACCTTGAGTCCCATGGTTCGTGGACCACTCCGAGCGAGCCGGTTACCGCCGATACCAATGTGCCGGGAAACAAGCCGGAATGGCGGGACGCATGTGTGGATCGTGTCGAGTCGATGATGCGCCGCGATTACAATCATCCGGCTGTGGTGATCTGGTCGTTGGGCAATGAGTCGTATGCGGGCACCGTGTTCAAGGCCATGAGCGATTTCGTGCATGAGAACGATTCGCTGCGCCCGACGCATTATGAGGGCGTGTTCTGGAATCGTGAGTTCGAGGACATTTCCGATATGGAGAGCCGCATGTACGCCAAGCCGGCGGAGATTGCGCAGTATCTCGAAGCGAACCCCAAGAAGCCGTATATTTCGTGCGAGTACATGCATGCCATGGGCAATTCCGTCGGCGGTATGCATCTGTATACCGAATTGGAGCGTTATGAGCAGTATCAGGGCGGTTTCATTTGGGATTACATCGATCAGGCGTTGTTCCAGCGTCTTCCGGATGGCACCGAACGTTTGACGTATGGCGGTGACTGGGATGACAAGCCCAATGATTACGAGTTCTCCGGGGACGGCATTGTCTTCGCCGATCGCACCGCGTCCCCCAAGGCGCAGGAGGTCAAGCAGCTGTATGCGAACGTGAAGATCATGCCGGATGAGCAGGGCGTGACGATCCGTAATGAGAATCTGTTCGTCTCCACCGCCGATTATGTGTTCACGGCCCGCGCATTGGTCAACGGTGTGGAATGCTGGCATGCGGATTATCGTTTCGACGTTGCCGCAGGAGCGTCCGAACGGTTTGACATCGCGTTCCCTACGGCTTGCGATTTGATTGCAAGCTACGTTGGCGTGGAGTTGCCGAATGGCTCTTACGAAATTACGTACGAGGTTGATCAGCGTTTGGCCGTTGCCACGGACTGGGCTCCGGCAGGGTTCGAGGTGACGTTCGGTCAGTTCACGACCGTTGTCCGTTGCGATTGCGAGAGCCGCTCCGGTAATGGCTGCTCCGGTGAGGGTTCCGAAGTCGATGACGCCACGAGCGACGCTGTGATTACCAATGGCCGCTGGAATGCCGGCATGCGCACCTGCGGACGCGAGGCGCTGCTTTCCAAGGCGCAGGGCGGTCTGGTGTCCTTCACCCGTGATGGTCATGAGATGCTTTCGCGCAAGCCGAGCCTGCTGACGTTCCGTCCACTGACCGACAATGATCGCGGCAATGCCTCCGGTTTCGACCGTGCGCAATGGTTTGCGGCCGGCCGTTATGCCAAGACCGTAGCCACCGAGGTCTCCAACGACGAGAAGTCGGTCACCGCTTTGTATACGTATGAGTTGGCTGATATTCAGCACACGAGGGTAACCGCGCGCTATGAGCTGTTGGAGGACGGCCGTATTCATCTGACACTTTCCTACCCGGGTGGCGTTGATGCGGCTTCCCTGCCCGCGTTCGGCATGGAGTGGATGATTCCGGTCGAATATTCGAATCTGCGATTCTATGGACTCGGCCCGGCCGAAACGTATCAGGACCGTCTCCATGGAGCGAAGCTGGGAGTGTTCGAAACCACGGCCCAAGCGGATAACGCTCCGTATCTGGTACCGCAGGAAACCGGCAATCATGAGGGCGTGCGCTGGCTTGAAGCGACCGACCGCCATGGCCACGGCATTCGCGTAAGCCAGGCTTCGGACGAGCATTTCGCCGCGAGCCTGCTGCCGTACAGCACCCTGATGCTGGAGGAAGCCACCCATCAGGAAGAGCTGCCGGCACCGAGGCACATATTCCTGCGTTTGCTGGCCGCGCAGATGGGCGTCGGCGGCGACGATTCGTGGGGCGCACCCGTATACGAGCGGTATCAGGTGTCGGCAGACCAGCCACTCACGCTCGATGTGATGCTGGAACTGTTCTGATCGCAGATCCCGGCTGGCGGGATCGTCATCCGACCATGGTCAATCGGCAATCCCGCCAGCCATAAGAGGCTGATTGCTCACAAACGTCAGCCCAATTAGTCGACCAGCCGTAAAATGCGGCACGAAAAAGGTGGTTGCGGAATCGAAAGGTCTCGCAACCACCTTTTTGCGGATATTTGCAGATAACGGATCTGCGGATATCAGTGTTTCGCAGACGAACCTTGGTTCTTCGCAGGTACGAAACTATCTCGCACCACCAACGAGGTCGAAAGATAGACGTGCTGACGGATGTTTCTCTTGCCGGAAATGGCGTCCGCCAACGTCAGAATCGACACTCGCGCAAGCTCGCTCTGATCGATGGCGAACGTGCTGAGCGGCGGTGACGTAAGTTGCGCGATCATCTGATCGTTGACGCTGATCACACTGATGTCCCGAGGCACGATCACTCCGGAAGCGTTGAACGCCTGTAGCACGCCCACCGCGATCACATCGGCAGCGACGATCACCGCATCCGGCAGCACGCCATTGTGGTCGCGGATGAAACGCTCGCCAAGCTCACGGCCATTTTCAACGGTGAACAAACCGTTGGAGTAGACCATGCCGCTGGAATCCAATCCGAAGCGTCTTACCTCACGTCGGAAGGATTCCGCACGAATCTCCTCGTTGAATTCGTTGAAATTGACCAGTTTTCCTTTGCCGCCGATGAATCCGACTCGTTTCATTCCATTGGACGCGACGGCCGCGACGGCGTCATGCATGGTCTGTTGCAGATCCGGTTGTACGGAATCGAACAGGCTCGGAGCCGGATTCACGTCAATGAACACACCGTAAGGCATGGCGTCATGCAGACGTTCCGAATCGCGTTCCTCGATTCCGCCGGCACCGATCGCCATGAAACCGTCGAATTTGCCGCTTTCGGCGATCATGCCGTCAAGATCGTGGAACACAGTCAGTTCCATACGCTGTTGCACCGCATTGCGCTCGATCGCCGCGCGAAGGCCCGTGAAGTAGGAGTCATGCAACGCTTCGTTGAATTCCTCGCAGTCAAGCAGCGCCACTTCATGCGGGATCACGATGCGCTTGGTCTGCATGCTGTAGCCGAGTTCCTCGCTGGCCTGAATGATCTTGCGACGCGTCTCCTCGCGAACGGACAGTGTGGGATCGCCATTGAGCAGCCGCGATACCGTGGCTTGCGAGAATCCAGTCCGTCTTGCGATTTCCTTGATGGTCGCCATCGATGCCCCTCATTCGGTGAAGTAAAAGCTTTACCAAATTAGGTTACCTTATCTTCCTGTGCGGGCGGTAATCAAACGCACTGTCATGCGGTATGTACGGAATATGCGGACTTGCTGCGTTGGTATGGGAATAGTCGTCCCGTTCCAGTATCCCCATACCGACGCAAACCATACCATTTCCGTACGTACGGGAATACCCGACCCACTCCGGCATTCCCAAACCAACGCAAACCATACCTTTTCCGTACGTATGGGAACAGTCGGGCCGCTCCAGTATTCCCATACCGACGCAAAGACACAATCCTCCGACGCCACCGGAATAGTAGGCACGGTTTGCTTGGCGGTTCAGCCAATCCAGCCCTTGCGCCACATCAGGGAAAGATCCCACGCCTCAAGGCTGTCCGCAGTGCAATAGTGCGTAGGCGTTACGTCCGGCTGGCCACGCAGCATCTGGTAATTCCAATAGACGCAACCCGCGGAAGCGTTCCATGCGGACAGTTCGAGTTCAAGAATCTTCCCGTATACGTCACTCTTGTTCGCACCTTCGCGCATGGCCAGCAAGTTGACCACGTTCCACTCCCCCACGATCACCGGAGTGTGACGCGCGGCACGCTTGATGGCCCACTCACAGCATTTCATATACGCCCTGTACACCCACATGGCACGAATCGGAATGAACGATTCCATGGCACCGAGGTAGATATGCGTATCGAGCATGACATTGCGCATGCCCTTGCGCGTGAACCAGTCGCCCCAAGCGTTCAGGCGGAACCCGTCATGAAATACGATGACCGTTTCATCACGCAATATTCGATGCAGACGACGGTACGCCTCGCAATAGAACGATTTGAGGAACCGCATCGGAACATATCCGCTACCCTTGGCTTCGGTCTTGTTTTTGGCCTGGCCTGTCGAGGGTGCCGTGGCATAGACGATCCAGCTGATGGGCTCGTTGACCACCTCCATGCCCCAGAACGACGGCCTGTCCCGGTAACGCTTGGCCAGCCGTTCCAGCACTGTCAACGAATATTCGACCGCCTTCGGACTCTTGGCCCACTTGCACACGCCGGTAATGCCACCGTTGTCGTATCCGTTCTGAGATCCCGGAACAGTATGCAGATCCAGCATCACCTTCAATCCGGTCCGTTCGGCCCAATCGAAAGCCCTGTCAACGTATTCAATACAACCGGGGTGGCCCTTGATGTCGTCAAACACAAAATACGGAACGGGAAGCCGTACCAGATTGCAGCCATGCGACGCGATAGTGCGGAAATCGTCGATCGTCATATAGGCATCCCGATGATCACGCAACGTTTCGGCAAGTCGATCGGCGCTCAACGTGCGATGCATCCAGATTTCGTCGTCCTCACCGCATTCGTCAAAAAGCGCGGGAGACATCCATTTCTCCAGAACCAGCCAATTGCCAAGATTGACGCCTTTGATTTTCTCATCAACCCCCAAAGCCATAGCAGCCTCTCACCACGCAAGGAAGGAACGTGACGGGCGGAAAAGCGCCACTCGAATTGATGGCACAGCGCCACGTATGACAGCACGTCGGAAGATGGAGATCCCTCCATACTGGAGATTCCCGCCATACTTCACCATGCGCATGCAACATGGCTCCCCCGCCTTCGAAAAAACAACATTGTCACCGCCCGATATTACAGCAATGCGATTCGAAGACATTCACTTGAAGACATTCACAAAGACCGCCAGTTCAATCCACAGTCCGATACGATTCAGGCGATTGGAACGGCGATTCAATTGTGTGGCGCGGCTTTGGCTTTGATTCGGGATTACATGGCAAAAACGTCCGCCGCGTCTTCCGTTGTGGATGGACAGATGGAGCCGGTACGGGATTCATGCCACATACAATGACCGTTATGGATATGCAATCTCGCAAGCAGACCTGGCCGAAGCCGGAAAAGCAGCAATCCTTTGCCTTGCAGAATCTCCGAGGCAAAGAATTCACCAAAGGGTCACGGCCGTTCAAGGCCACCGGTCATAAAGGCGGTATCAGTCGGCAGGGATCCAAGCGCGGATAGGCAAGTACTACCAAGCAAGTGTTACCGGTTGTGCGCGGCCGAGCAGATATAGTCGACCAAATATAACCAGTCAGCGGATAAGCGAACCGCACATACGCGAAATGGCTGTGACCACACTTAGCGGCCACAGCCATTTTCGTTATTTCTTGCGTTACTCCAGTTCCACGGCACCCGTGTACAGCTGGTAGTAGTCGCCCTTGAGCGCGATGAGCTCGTCATGAGAGCCACGCTCGATGATGCGGCCATGGTCAAGCACCATGATCACATCGGAGTTGCGCACGGTGGACAGTCGGTGGGCGATCACGAACACGGTACGGCCCTTCATCAGGTTGTCCATGCCGGCCTGCACCACTTCCTCGGTACGGGTATCAATGGAAGAGGTGGCCTCATCGAGAATCATCGCCGGCGGATCGGCCACGGCGGCACGTGCGATGGAGATCAGCTGGCGCTGTCCCTGGGAAAGTCCGGAACCGTCGCCCTTCAGCACCGTCTGGTATCCGTCCGGCAGCATACGGATGAAGCTGTCCGCGTTGGTCAGCTTCGCGGCCGCGATGCATTCCTCATCGGTGGCGTCGAGACGACCGTAGCGGATATTGTCCATAACGGTACCGGTGAACAGGTTCACGTCCTGCAGCACGATACCGAGGGAGTGACGCAGATCCGGCTTGCGGATGCCCTTGACGGAAATGCCGTCGTACAGGATCATGCCTTCCTGAATATCGTAGAAACGATTGATCAGGTTGGTCACCGTGGTCTTGCCGGCACCGGTCGCGCCGACAAGCGCGATCTTCTGACCGGGCTTGGCGAACCAGGTGATATCGTGCAGCACCGGCTTGTCAGGGTTGTATCCGAAGGTCACGTCGGTGAAGCGCACGTCGCCCTGCAGCAGGGTCAGGCGGCCGTCAGGAGATGTGATGGCCTTTTCACGCGCCTTCATGGCGACCTCCGCGGCGCGCGGGCTCAGCGCATGCGCGGCCTTCAGAGAACGGGTGCCGTCATCTCCCTCCTCACGCTTCCAGGCCCAACGACCGGTTTCGTAATCGACTTCCGTCATGGTATGGCCGTCCGAAGCGAGCTCCACGTTGACCAACGTCACGGAGCCACCGTCATCTTCCGGCTTTTCGTCCATAAGCTCGAAGATTCTCGACGCGCCTGCGAGCGCCATCATCACCATGTTGAGCTGCATGGAGACCTGGCCGAGCGGGTTGATGAAGGAGCGGGACAGCGTCAGCAGGGAGATCAGGGTTCCCAAGGTGAGTGTGCCCGCGCCGGACAGGCCAAAGTTGCCGACTCCGGAAAGTGCCATGGCACCGCCGACGACGGCCAGCAGGATGTAGAGCATGTAGCCCATGTTGCTGACGACCGGCATGGTCACGTTGCCCCAGAT
>CAVBVU010000023.1:0-18794 GCA_963598975.1 Anaerovoracaceae bacterium | reverse complement strand
GCATGGTGTGGGGAGTGGAAGAGGTTTGATCCCTGTCGGCACGGGCATTTCCGCCACATCCTCTGGCAGAATCAGGCAGGTCGCTCCAGGACGTTTGCGCTGGGCGACGGAGAAGGCTTTGCGGACGATTTCCGGTACGGCGCTTGCCGTGGAAATCATGCTGGTCCATTGTGTGAGCGGCCGAAACACGGAGACCAGATCCACGATCTGGTGAGATTCCTTGTATAGACGGGTCACGTTGCCCTGTGCGCAGATGGCCACCATGGGTGTGGTGCTCGCGTTGGCCTGCGCGACCGGAAGTGTGAGGTTCAACGCGCCCGGACCGAGCGTGGCCAGGCAGACGCCCGGCTCGCCGGTCAGATGACCTTGTGTGGACGCCATGAAACCGGCTCCCTGCTCATGGCGGGTCAGGACGAAACGGATGCGCCCGTCGCGTTCCAACGCCTCCATAAGTGGAATGTTTTCCTCGCCGGGAATGCCGTAGATGACGTGCACGCCCTCATTGACCAAACACTCGACGAATAAGTCGGCGACGTTGCGCACATGCTTGTCGGAGGATGTTTCGATTGCGTTTTCGCTGGATGTTTCCTTTTTCACGAGGCCACATGTTAACGATTGATTTGTAACATCTCCGATAACGCGTCGCCTGCCTGTGTAAACACCGGATGAACATCCGCATATGCTTCGAAGCCCATCCGACCATCCCCGTCGCAATTCACTGAGACATGATCATATGCATCTATCGTCTTTTTAGATATCCGAGGTTTCGGGAGAAGGTGCAGCGGACTGGAACGGCTTAAGTTCGGTGCGCACCTTGTCCTTTTCGACGCCGGCCGGATACTCCACAACCAAAAAGGCATACTCGTGTCGGCCACGCGAAAAGGTGATATCACCACACCGAGGACGCTGTTCTTCCGGTATCTCACGGAACATTTCACCGTCGACATCAGCTGTGAAACAGAAACCGTCCCACGGCTGTTCCGTCTCGTCTTTCGCGCCCCTATACAGCATGCTCTCCGCCACAGTGAATTCCGGGGAAAAATCCACCGTGCCGTCGTTCCATGCGCGGCAAACCACTTTCGGCAGGCCGTCTTTCCCATAGGGTTTCTCGATCAGGGACGCGTACCCCAATGATGGCAGCAACGCGCCAATGCGACGTGTCACCGCGATGCGAGACACTCGCACCTTGTTCCGCTCGGTACAGCTCTTTCCATCCTCGAAAATGGTATGAATGTCTTCGGCACGCGGAGAGCGTTTCGGATCAAGCCATTTGGAAAGAAACGTATCCGGAAGGAGTGCCAACGATGCGAAACGGTTGCACGCGTCCTCTTCAAATCTTTTACCGGCATAATCACTTTCGAATGAACAGATCCGCTTCATCAAATCGAAATCGGTTTCCTGCAGATAATGGCCGATTTCATGCAGCAATGTGAAATTGCGTCTTGTCGTGAATGATCCTTCATCCCATGCCACGTATGCCCTGTCCAGTTCGGTTTCCGGACGTGGCGAGGGGGAGAAGAATCCGAGAAGATCGGCGAACGAAGCGTTGTCGTCCACGGTTCGGATGTCTTCTCGGATGGCTTTGACCTTATCCTGCTCTCGAGGTGAGTAGTACACGATATCCAGTCGTTCCGCCCAGTGCTGTTGCAGCTTTCCGGGATCGTTCTTGCAGTCCAACGAGAACGATCGATTTCCTTTTCGGGCGAGCTTGAGCATCTTGTCGACCTGTTTGTCCAGGTTCCGCCGATATTCGAGGTCTTCCACCATCATTCGGACTCCCGGTTCCTTACCATGCTTCCCGCCGCCTTCTTCAGCAGTCCGATGATCGCTTCATCGCCGGAACCATTGGTTCTGGCGGCAAGGACGAACGCTTGATGGGCAAGTTCGCCACGTGCGTCGCTCTCAAGGTCGAACAATGATGCGGAGGATTGCTGATGATCCAAGTAATCGTCTACCACGAAACGCCAACGCGGCTGTTCGGACAGTTCCACGAACGCACTCGGCGGAGTGTTCGTGGTTTGCGGACGGGTTCCGAAACCGGCGTCGGACATACGCTTTTCCTGCTCGTCGGTAAGCGCCAATGTACCGCGACGCACCGCAAGACATTGTGCAGGAGCAAGACCGAGTACGGAATGCAAGGCATCAATGTAGTCGCCGATGTCTTTCCTGACATCGAATCTTTTCTCCGAAGCGCTGTGCAGTTCGGGAAGTTGATCGCACAACGTCTGCCATCGTTCGAACTGGTTTTGGATGTTCAGGCGGTTCGCAAGAGCGATGTAGTCGCTGTCGTAGGGATCATATGTGCCTTCGAACGAGCGGATGCCTTCCGAAACATCTTCATCAAACGAGCCATACGGAACCGACAACAGCCGGACGGGTATCGTCGTTTCGAATTCCTTGTAGATGATCAACGGAAGACCGGTTGGCGAGCCGGCCGGGAATATCACATGGTCACGGGAATCGAATCCGTCTTCGTAATTGCCGACGGGAATGACCCGAACGAGCCGCTTATCATCGGGCACTTCGGAGATGAACGCCAGCGCGATCGTCTCACGGTCGTCGACTTTCCATAGTTGATTGGCTGCGACCGGCTCATTGAGACGCAAGGCAATCTGATTCATATCCGTTGCCGCGCGGAATTTTTCGGGTAGATACTGTTTTGCGATGACATCGACGATACGTTTCTCGATTTTGCTGTCCATCACCACTCCTCCCTCGTATTGCTAGAGGAACATTCCATTTCCAAGACTGATGCGTCTTCCAGGGTATAGTTGCCGACTTTCGAATGTCTGTTCTCCACTCCAGCCAAACTGACGGGACGCAGAGCCTCGCATTTCTTCAACACAAGCTCGATGATCGAATACATGGGCAGGGTACCTTTCGCCACATCGAAGCAGAAATGCAGATAGCGTTCCAATTGGCCTTTCTTGCCGATGTTCGGTCTTCTGCCGCCTGGCTTCATCGGAGCGACGTCTATGCGCAAGCTATCGAACTTGCGGCGCAGCTCCGGATCTTTTTTGATCTCGCCGATAATCGGATGCTCCTCATCACTCTGCGTAATGAGCTTGGATATTTCAGGTGGATTGCCATAGTTTCCCCAACGCGTCGTGGCTCTGGTGTAACTCCGCCCTTTTTTGTTGGGGTCTCCTTCTTTTTTGTTGGGGTTCTCTTCTTCTTTACTGGAATCCCATTTTTTACCGGATGCCAGGGTTTGTTTTATCTGTTCAATATACGGGTCGTTCTTGTCGCCGGCCAAAACACGGATAAACTCTCCACGCTCCCTGCGCGCCCTGACGAGTCGCTTCCTGATAGCCTCGTTGAGGCCATAGGTGGCCGAAACCATGGCATTCGCCCTGGAGAGGAAATCATCCACCGACATCATCAGGTATTTTTTAAACTGCTGGTCACTGAGAGACGGCACTTGTCCGTTCCACAGCTCTTCGATCATGGGTTTGTTCCATGCTTCGCTCGTCGACCAGTAAGCGATGGGATATACTCCACGAGACGATTTACGTTCTTCTTTTGGAACCAGGAGACGGTAGACAAAGTAGCCAACATACGGTGGTGGAGTGACCATCTTCTCCTTGGGCTGGTCGTACGACTGAGAGTCGGAATCATCCTCTATGGCGTCGATCAATAGCAGCTGTTCCTCACGTGATAGGTTTGTAATATCATTCCTATCCCGCATTGCATATCCCAGTTTTTCTGCAAGCATACGTGCCTGCTCCAGGGAATCTTGCCCTGGTTCAAGCGATTTCTGCTTCGCTTTAAGCTCGGCACGTGTTTCGATGGTGGTGATTTCTGTTTCGCTTTGTCTGCCGAGAAACGCGTCGGCCAGGTCGTATACGATCGATGATCTCGTGTTGAGTTTGCAACGTTCATCTGTATTGACACGATCGCGCGTCAGATCCAGATATTTCTCACGCAGAATTTTCGCAATGCAATAGCGGAGGCGTAAGTCACATGAAGATCGGAACCACTTGCTGGGGTCGCAGTCGGCAAGCATGCTTTCCTTGAGGTCTTCCATGCAATATGGACACTGACCTTCTTCATTGGGTAGTTCGACCTGTTCGCCGTCAATCAGGCCGTTGTCTCCCGTCTTGACGCGCGCATACCGGCGTCCCGTCTTCGGATCCTTTACGATTTCCTCGACTTCCCATTCGCTCATCCGTCTCTCCCTCATTCTCGGGTAACAAAACGATTCTAACCATTGGAACCATCCGACACGGGGGTGCATAGGGTGGCGTCGTGGCCAATTTCAGGCCAACGGTCGAACCATTCAAGCAGGCGATCCACGTTCTCATCATTCCAGCCGGTCATGCGAGGCCCGCCAAAATCACGGTTGTATGGCTGGTCGAATATGACGACATGCTGGCCGACCTCGCGCAGCACGCGGATGTTCTCGGGGGAATCGTCGATGTGCACGGTCGCCTGGATACTGTCTTTCAATCCTGCGAAGCATAGGCTCATGTAGGGGATCCGCTGCTCATCGAGCCACCGGGCCGTGTCGGAGACGACCATGCGATGCTGACCGGATACGAACAGACGGTGCGTGACGATACGAATGTACACATGTTCAGATGCCAGGCGTTGCAGTGCATCGGAGACTCCCGGAATCGGCTTCATGGTGGCATACAAATGGTCTTCCTCGGCGGCCTTATGAGCTGCGAGGTAATCATCCTTGCTGGCGAACGGCCATCCGCTGTTTGCTGTCAGGCTATATTCATCGCAGGAAGGCACAGTGTTCGGATCCATACGTTTATTGGCTACAAGCCAATCGCGCATCGCGCCCGCATAATCCGCGCATACTCCATCGAGATCAAGGTTAAGTACACGGTATCCGTTCACGCCGACTCGTTGTTTTTCGTATTCCCGTGGAATCGTCATCACTACCTTCTTTCCCGACTTGTCGTTCCGCTCCCGGTGGTTCTTTGGAGTACGCGGGTCCATAAGGCGAAAATCGTTACTGTCGTCATATCTCCAATCGCAACATGGAGATATGACGACAGTAACGGAAGTCACTCGTCTTCTTCGAGATCGTCCTCGTAATACCAAGGACGTTCCGTAATCTCGTAACCTTGGACAAGTCCATCATCCGTGACCAGTCCGGCATAATCCGCAAGACGCATCGCGTCATCCTTGGAACCTACCCACGAAGCGTTTTCCTCGTCGTCCTCCCATGACTGGTATGCGCCGTTGAAATCGTCGTCCCAGAGAAGCGCTCCGTCCGAGATACGCATCACTGCGTACTCGACGCCTCCTTGCTCGCGTTCCACTTCGATGCTACCACTGTCCGTGATCATGATGATATCCTTTCTTGTTTGCCATATTCATAGCGGTTTCCATTCAATGAGGGGACGGATTTATCGATGAAAAAACCATCCCTTCATCCAGGAATCCGCCTTACCTCCACCGGACAATCCGGAATTCGTTGAAAACTAACGGCCGAAGCCGGTTTTGCCTGGTTGGAGGAAGCCGTTTTTCGGGTGCGCGACACTTCCGACACGCGGTGTTGGCGGAATGTGGCATAATGAGTTCTTGGCGGGAAACGTTTGGGTTCCGCCGTTCCCCCATGGTGTAATGGCAGCACACGGGTCTTTGGAACCCTTTGTCTTGGTTCGAGTCCAGGTGGGGGAGCTTGCCAAAGGCGCCCGGTCCGCGAATGGTCTCGCGGCCGGGCGTTTCTTCGTAATGACAAGAGATGGAAGGCGGAAGATGGCATTAAGCGCTGCAATCATCCTCGCCGCGGGTGAAGGCACCCGTATGCGTTCCAACAAGCCCAAAGTGCTGCACACGTTGGCAGGCAAGACATTCCTGAACCGTGTGATGGATTCCGTATCCGCCCTCACGCCCGATACTTTGGCCGTGGTCGTGCACTATCAGGCTGAACGTGTTGCGCAGGCGGCACGTTCCTACAACGAACGTGTGACCATTGTCAACCAGGATGACATTCCCGGTACCGGCCGGGCCGTGCAATGCGCCATGGCGCAACTTGAAGAGAGCGGCGATCTTGACGGTTCCGTGTTGATCGCCGCGTCGGACATGCCACTGCTTGATTCCGCCACGCTTGAACAACTGCTCGTTTTCCATGAGCAGAGCGGCAACGGTGCGACCGTGCTTACCACCATTCTTGATGATCCAACCGGTTACGGCCGCATCATCCGCGACAGCGAAGGCAATGTGCTGCGTATCGTGGAGCAGAAGGACGCCAACAGCAGCGAACTGGCCGTACATGAGGTAAACACCTCCGTATACGTGTTCGACGCGCATCTGCTCGACGAGGCGATCGCCAATCTGAAGTCCAACAACGCGCAGGGCGAGTTCTATCTGACCGATGCTCTTGAAACCGCCAAATCCCATGGTGCCGTGGGCGCGTTCGCAGCTCCGGATCCGCTGAGCGTCGAGGGAGTGAACGATCGTGTGCAGCTTGCGGCTCTCGCCAAGGCGCACAACAATCGTGTCTGCGAACATTGGATGCGCGAAGGCGTGACCATTCTCGACCCCGATACCACTTGGATCGAGGATGACGTCCGAATTTCACGCGATGCGGTGATTCTGCCGGGATGTTTCCTTCAGGGACGGACCGTGATTGGCGAAGGCGCCGAAGTCGGCCCGTACACCACGCTGATCGACGCCACCATCGATGCCGACGCCCATGTGGAACGTTCCCGCGTACAGGAAACCCACATTGGACGCGCAGCCAACATCGGACCTTGGACGTATCTGCGTCCGGGCAATGATCTCGGTGAGGAATCCAAGGCCGGTGCCTTCGTGGAAATGAAGAAGGCCCATATCGGCAACGGCACCAAGGTGCCGCATCTGAGCTATGTGGGCGATGCCGACCTAGGTGAGCATACCAACATCGGAGGCGGCACGATCACAGCCAACTATGACGGTGTACACAAGCACCACACTACCATCGGTTCAAACGTTCACGTAGGCGCGGGCAACATGCTTGTGGCTCCCGTAACGGTGGGCGATGGTGTGACCACCGGCGCCGGTTCCGTGGTTCGCCATAACGTTCCGGATGATGCCATGGTCTATTCCGAAAACACACAACACGTAGTAGAGGGCTGGAAGCCCGAATGGGAGCGCTGATTATGCCGGCAGTACAAGATTCCATCGACGCCATTCGCATCGCCGCGGCTGCGGCCGATCGCATGAAGGCCACCGATATCGTGGCATTCGACGTCACCGAACCGTTGGCCATCACCGATGCGATGCTCATCGCCACCGCATCCAACGAACGTCAGGTTCTGGCGGTTGCCGAGGAAATCGAAAAGGATCTCTATCTGAAGGACGACAAGCGTCAGCCGCGTTCTCGTGAAGGTTTGACTGAAGGTCAGTGGGTGTTGCTTGACTACGGTGATTTCGTGATTCACGTCATGCATCAGGAGTCCCGCGACTACTACCGTCTGGAACGCCTGTGGAAGGACTGCCCGAGCATTGATCTGCAGCTCGAGCACGCCGAGAATACTGCCGATGAGACCGTTTCGGAAGAAGACGCGCAGTAGGCTCCCCGCGATTCAGGCACGTTTGGAATGGAGTGACGCCATGCCTCGTAACGTCGATTTTGCGCATGATGAGAATCTCCCTCAGCATGTGCATTCCATCACGCTGGTGCGTCATGGGCGTACCTCGTACAATGCGCAGCATCGTCTGCAGGGGCAAATCGATATACCCCTTGATGAGGTCGGAGAATGGCAGGTCAGGCAGACCGCGGCAACATTGAGGGAACTTTATGTCGAACATCGTCCCGACATAACCAACTGCATCGTTGTGTGCTCTGATTTGGGCCGTGCCAAAGACACCGCGCACGCCTTCGCCGACCCGCTTGGTCTTGAAGTGCATCCTGACGCACGCGTAAGGGAACGTAGTTTCGGAGATTGGGAGGGCATCGCGGTTGAAGAGCTGGCCCAACGTTTCCCTGAGGATTATCGTTCCTGGGCGGAATTCCGTGGGGGAGAGCTCAAGTACGGAGCCGAACCCAAAGAAGAAGTCGGACTTCGAGGCGTGGCGGCGTTGAATGAGTGGTCCAAAAAAGCCGGATCGGATACTGATTTGTATGTGTTTTCCCATGGTGCGTGGATTTCCCAGACGTTGCAGACACTATTGGGGTTCGATGCGTCCCATGCGGATTTCGCGTCAATCCTGTCGATGCGCAACGCGCATTGGGCCCATCTCATTCCAATGGAAGTCGGCGGCGCATTGCGATGGCGGTTGATGGATTACAACCATGGTCCGGCAATCGCGGACACCGAATCGTGGGAGAATCCGCCTCTGGCATAATGTAGAGCTTTCCCAAGCTTTTACAGAATCATAAGCCCTTATAAAGGGTGACCGGCTACAGTCGGATGATGTGAGGAACTTTTTCAAGGGAATATCCTTTTCATCCATCTGTGCCGGTGCCTTGGCCGCGGTAACGTCATTCCTGTTTTCCGCGAAGATAGGAATCGCAGGTTCGGTCATTGGCGTGGCCGCCGGTTCAATCGTGTCGGCTGTGGCCACGCAGGTCTATAAAAACGTACTGAAGGCGTCGGGGGAGAAAATACAGAATGCGGTCCCGCTCCCGTCTGCCAGTGATTCGGAGAAGAAAGAGGATGCGGCGGCTTCCGATAACGCCACTACATCAGTCGGTGAGGAGACTCGTGTCATTTCTTCCACGAACGACACGGACGAGACTGTGGTTTTGCCAGCCTCGGTACAACCTGCCCGTAATATTTCCGGAAATGAACGCTCTCAGATCCAGAAAGGTGACAAAACCGGTGCTCGCAATACTGGCGGAAGCCGGTTTGGTACATGGCTGCAAGGAAAGCATGCGCCAATCGTCATCGCAGTTGTCAGCGCATTGATCGGAGTCGCCATAAGCGCCGGTCTCATTCTTGCTTTTACGGGGGGCAAAGGAACCGACACCGTAGTACGTGAGAAAATCATTCACTCCTACACCGATACGGGATACGATTCCCAAGAACAGACGCCGTCTTCCGGACACGCGACCGATTCGCCCACCTCCAACGGGAACAGTTCCGACAGCAGCCAATCCGGACAATCCGGAACCAGCGGATCGACGAACTCCGGTACTTCAAACGACACCTCGAACAGTACCTCTGGTAACAGCAGCTCTTCCAATACGAAGAGTGATTCGACTTCGAGCGACAGTACGGGAACGTCCACGAACGATTCCACGAGCCAGCAGGGGAGTGGCACGCAAGATTCCACGAGCCAAAGCGGCGGGTCTTCCGGAAGCGACTCAACCGGCGACTCAACCGGCGATTCCACGAGTACGGACGGGTCCGGAACGTCGAATAATTCCACAAGTTCGGGAGATTCATCTGATTCCACGAGCTCCGATACATCTAGCAGCACCGGTTCGTCGAACTAGCTCCAATAAGCGACACGCCGATTTGCTTAAGCCGTGCAAACGTTATATATTATTTAGTGTTTGTACGGCAAATAACGGGGCTATGGCGCAGCTGGTAGCGCATCTCCATGGCATGGAGAGGGTCAGGGGTTCGAATCCCCTTAGCTCCACGAGCAGGGTTTCCGGTGAAAACCGGAAACCCTTTTTTCATACGAAAACGGCCATTTTCCAACGATTTCAGGCCTCACGACGTATGTGGGCGATGTGCCACGAAGGTACCCGTAGAGGTACCCATAGGCGGTTTAAGTCTCCGTAACTACCGTTTTAGCTACCGGGCTAACCAAGGTCATCGACAAGATTGCGCGTCATGGAACATCGGATGGATCCGTCGGGCGGGTCATGACGGCATTTCTGGGCGTGCCACTATCCCATTCCGACCCCAACCGGGAGATGCGCCCGTTTCTTGCGGTTGGGGCCGGAAGGGGCTTGGAAGATCTGACCGACAGCGTCCTGTACGACGTGTTCTACGAATCGACAACCATGCTTGCCGGCAGGATGCTCGCTCAGCAACGATTGAGGGCGTGGTCGTATCAGGTGACCCGTGCACGGTATTCGTCGGCGGGCAACCCGGCGCAGGCAAAACCCGCGTCGTGCATATGATTCTCGACATGGGATTGCATGAGGGGACGCTCCTGCCAGTGAACGGCGACGATCTGCGTCAATACCATCCTGACTACGACCGTCTGTGCGACGAAGACCCTTTGAGTATGCCGATCCAGACCGCAGAGGCGTCAGCGGAATGGATCCGCAGGACCATGGTGTACTCCACCGCGAACCGGATTTCCACCATCGTGGAAGGTACGTGGAGGGATGCATCGACTGTACTCGACGAGGCCTCGAACGCGAAACTCAACGGTCGGACGACGCATGTGATCGTACTGGCCGTGCCGCCGGTCCTGTCGCGCATCGCAATCCTAGAACGCTACTACCGGGACCGCTCCGTAGGACTGCCATCACGTTGGACGCCCACGTCCGCACATGAGAACACCGTTAGGAACTTGGCATCCACAGTCCGATTGATTGCCGGATCTCCGCTAATTGACCGGTTCACCGTGATTGACCGTAACGGCGTCGTTCTGTTTGATGGCACCAGTGGCAGGAGAAAAGACGGTTGGCGTGAATGGATGCATAAGGCGTCGCAAGTCAACGGAATCGATAGAGACGCGCAATTGGCACGTGTTGACTTCCTTGAACGGGCGTGGTCGGCGTTCACTCCCAATAACGACGACGTGCGCAGACTACTGGACAAGATTCACGAGACTGTCCGCCAATCACTACAGCCACCGCGAGAAGCCCGATGATGAATCCGACCATGAACATGACCATCTCCCTTTCCTTTGTTGTTTACGTTCTGGAGAACAAGCTCACCGGACAGTTTTCATTGAAAAAATGACTGCAGCGATCTGATTTCCGGTCTATGCGGAAGATCTTCCGCATAGACCGGAATGGCGTGGGTTTATATTATCGGTTCCGTCGTCCGCCGTGCAGACAGTGAACCCTTCAGGGCTGGAATATAACCATGGCGAGGGTCAGCCTGAACCCCTTAAGAGGGGTTTCAATATGGCATTTGGGTTAAAAACTTTCCGATGTACCCCATACAAACCCCCGTTAAAGGCAACATGTCGTATGATTGTTAGGGCAGAGCGAGATGAACGCCCGCACGAAAGGGAAAAACATTGATTGAGGACGCATTCGAACAGTCCGCAGAAAAGATGCGGGAACATGGAATGACCGATATGGCTATTGCGCAATTCAAGCATCTGTATGATGTTTGGATTACGGAAGAGGAAAGCAGCTGGATTCGCGAATCCGAAGTGGAGCCGCTCTCCAACGTTCCCAGCTTCCATGACGTATATGAGACCATCAACCACGATAAGGCTGTGGACGCGTTTGCAAAAACCGCTTTCCTGAAGCTCAACGGCGGCCTGGGTACGTCAATGGGTCTTGACTGTGCCAAGTCATTGTTGCCGGTACGCCGTCATAAGGCCCGTCAGATGCGCTTCATCGATATCATCGTCGGACAGGTGCTCACCGCCCGCACGCGTCTCGGCGTTGAGCTTCCTTTGACGCTGATGAACTCTTTCCGCACATCTGAAGACACCATGAAGGTGCTGCGTGCCAATAAGAAATTCCATCAGGAAGATGTGCCGATGGAGATCATGCAGCATCAGGAGCCGAAGATCAGCATTGAGACCGGACTGCCCGTGTCATTCCCGGCCAATCCTGAGCTGGAATGGTGCCCGCCAGGCCACGGAGATCTGTTCTCCACCATTTGGGAGTCCGGCCTGCTGGACGTGCTCGAGGAGAAGGGCTTCAAGTATCTGTTCATATCCAACTCCGACAATCTCGGAGCGAGGCCTTCTCGTACGTTGGCGCAGCACTTCGAAAACACAGGCGCGCCGTTCATGATTGAGGTGGCTAGGCGCACTCCCGCTGACCGTAAAGGTGGCCATATCGTACGAGACAAGGCCACCGGCCGTCTTATGCTGCGTGAAATGAGCCAGGTCCATTCGGAAGACAAGTCGGAGGCCCAGAACATCGACAAACATCCGTATTTCAACACCAACAGCATCTGGGTTCGCATTGATGCGCTGAAGGACAAACTGGCCGCCTATGACGGCGTGTTGCCGTTGCCCGTCATTCGTAACAAAAAGACCGTCGATCCCACCGATCCGACCAGTGAGCCGGTCATCCAGCTGGAGACCGCCATGGGAGCGGCCGTGACGTTGTTCGATGGTGCCACCTGCGTATGCGTGGACCGTATGCGTTTCCTGCCGGTCAAGACCACCGATGATCTGTTCATTATGCGATCGAATCGATTCCACCTGACAGATCAGTATGAAATGGAGGATGGAAACTATATTTTCCCGGATGTGCACCTCGATGCGCGTTATTACAAGAACATCCATGATTTCGACGCCCGTTTCCCCTATGGAGTCCCGTCTCTTGCCGCAGCGAAATCCGTTGATATCGCTGGCGATTGGACGTTTGGCAGGGATGTGGTGATGTTCAGTGACGCTCACCTGTCGGATAACGGCGATGCGAGTTACGTGCCGAATGGCGAATATGTCGGACCTCAGGGAATTGAACCTGACGCTTGGGTCTGATGAGCTCGTAACGAGAGGGTTTCCAACACGAAAAAACGGTATTTTTTTGCAAAATACGCGTACAACGTGTAAAAACCCTCTATCATAGAGTGGTGTGTGGGCCCACAAAGCCCCACACTTAAAACGTAACGTTAACGAGACGTGAGGACTAATGGCAGAGGGCAGTAACGGAAGGCGTCGTTTCTCCGACAAATGGGGCAAGCATGAGCTTGATGTATTGGCAGTTCTTTCCTCAGCCTTTCCGCAATGGCTCACTTCCCGACAGATCGCGCAGCGTGTGAAGGCATATGCCGATTCGTATGGTGAATTGGCGGACCAAGCGGCAAAAGCCGCATTCGCCAAGCAGTTCCAGCGTGACCGTGCGAAGCTTGCTGCCATGGGAATTGCCATTGAGTCACGTCAGCCGGAGTATTCCTCCAAGTCTGAGGGTCAGGATTTCGCTTCCTACCGTCTTCAGCTTGGAGATGAACCCCGAGTGCGTCTGCTGTTCGGCGATGAGGATCTGCCGATTCTCGCCGCGGCCAATTATCTCGCGCGGTCCATGTCGATTTCCTCCGCACCTTCGCACGAGGCGCAACACGCTTCCCGTACTGCGCCTCGTGTACCACAGACTCCGATTCCCGGCCTTGGATTGGATTCCATTGCTCCGGGTTTGGGAACGCAAACCATTCCGGATGAATTGGTAAAGGTCGTTGATCAGCGTCGTTTCGCCGCGACCGTTGACGTTGACGGCGAACATCTCAACGTCGCGTACACCGATTCCGACGATCTGGCCATGTTCGTCCTCACTCATCCCGGCGCGTCCATCGTCAGCCCGCAGGAGGCTGTGGATGCGTTCAACCGCCGGCTTGCTGCGGCATCGCAGTTCGTGCCAGCTGATGAATCCACCGGATCCGACAGTTCCACGGTCGTTTCCCCGGAAATCAATCGCAATAGCACCGAAGAGGCTAAATCCGAGGAAACCAAGGGGCGAACGAAGAAGGGGCCATCCTTCCAGACCGGCAGTGAGGTTGACCGCCGACTAAGGCTGATGCTATTTCTCTCCGCACATCTTGGTGAGGAATATTCGCTCGAGGAGCTTGCGGAACGTTTCATTGGCAGACCGAAGTCCGACGACGAGCTGAAGAAGTTCGTCAACATCATTCATAAAGACATCAACACGCTGACCACGGTGTCCGATGACGGCGAAATGGCTGGAAGCCAATTCTTCGACATCGACTGGTCTTTGCTGGATGCCGAAGGCATCGTTTCCGCCACGAATTCGCTTGGTCTGGAACGGCTTGCCGGAATTTCCCAGCAGTACCTGAGCATGCTGACCGCTTCCGTAAGCTATCTGGCGCATTCGTCGCTGTTGCCGGACAAATTACGTGAGCAGGCGGAATCGCTGTACAACCGTCTGCGCCAGCATGTGGAACCAGGTGAAATGCCTTGGCTGAGTCTTACCGGCTATGAGATGGAGCCACGCAATTTCTCCATCGTCAAGAGCGCCATTTCCAAGAGCATGCTGCTCGATATGGAGTTCACCGATGGAGCAGGACGAACGCAGCGCAAGCTTGTCGCCCCGGATCGAATCTTTGTTGATGAAGGCGTTTACTATGTGGCCGTATGGACCGACGTGGCCAACGCGGCTCCTGAAGACAAAGCCAAATTCGTAAAAAAGGACACGACCATCAACAAGGCCACTGGCGAACCGCGTATATGGCAGGTGCTGCGCATCTCCCGTATCGAAAAGGCCGAGTTGGTGGAGCCTACGGAGAAGGTCGACATTCCCGACGTGCCGGCATCTGAATTACGTAAATGGAGTTTCGACAACGGCACCCCGGCCGTATTCATTACCAATCAGGCCGACTTACCATTCATTGATGACTTGTCCGGCGCTACGGTGGAGAAGTGCGGCGAAGGGGAGAAAGTACACCTGATCGTTTCTTCCGATTCATGGTATGTGGCGTTCTGCATCTCCCATGCGCGTCATATCACCGCAGTGGCTCCGGAAACGTTGCGTACCATGATCGTTGCCCGTGCCAAGCATGAATTGAGTGTTGCCGACCGCGAAAACGAGGACTGACGGGAGGAGAACTGATATGCCTTGGTGGATTTGGCTTCTGCTTGCCCTGTTCATGCTGGCCATGATCATTGCGGGAATCGCATATGCGGGCATTCACGGATACCGAGCATTCAAGGACTCCGCCAAAACGGCATCTCGCATAGCGCAACGTTTTGACGCAATGGGTCAACCCTTGCAGGAAACCAGGCAAGACGAATCGCCGTTCTTCACCAGGCCTTTGCAGGAAACCGCAGCTCGTTATGCGCAAGCGCATGCCGAGGTCATCAATCGTCATGAGACCAGGCGTGCGCGCCACGCTCAGCAGTGGGCGCGCTGGAAGCATTTCAACGACTGATTCGAAAAAGGAACCATGACTCATCATCGTCGCCGTCATGACATCAAGGACACACCGGTAGCCGGCGAAACGGCGTCGCTCTCGCCTTCGCAGAGGTATGCGGCGTTCAGGAAAACCCAGGCGAAAAGCAATACCGCGGCCGTCAGATTCGCACGTTCCCTGCCTTTTGATCTTGATGATTTTCAAATGCAGGCTAATGAAGCGTTAGAAGCCGACAATAACGTTCTTGTAGCAGCTCCTACCGGTGCCGGCAAGACGGTGGTTGCTGATTTCGCCATCTACCTCGCTCAAGAACGCAACGTGAAAGCGTTCTACACCACGCCGATCAAAGCGTTGAGCAATCAGAAATATCATGATCTGGTGGATCTGTACGGTGCGGACAAGGTCGGTCTGCTCACCGGGGATACGTCCATCAATTCCGAAGCCAACATTGTGGTTATGACCACCGAAGTCTTGCGCAACATGCTGTACGAGCATTCCATGACGCTTGATGCGTTGCGCTATGTGATTCTTGACGAAGTGCATTACTTGGCCGACCGGTTCCGTGGCCCGGTGTGGGAAGAAGTGATCATCCATCTGCCGCAGAACGTCAGGATCATAGGATTGTCCGCCACGGTTTCAAACGTCGAGGATTTCTCATCCTGGATTGAATCGGTGCGCGGGGATACCACGTTGGTCGTTTCCGAAAAACGTCCCGTTCCTTTGGAACAGTACGTGCTCGTCCAGGCGGACGACCACACCGAGCCGGAACTCATTGATTTGTATCGCCGTGATGCGGACGGTAGCCAGAGCGTCAAGCTCAACGCGCAATTGGTGAATCGGCTTGACCAGCTTGACCGTCAAGCCGCTCGACGCAGGGGAGAGCAGCGTCCGGACAAACGTAATCGGGGCAAGGTCAAATGGGAATCCCATCGAAAACCCCAACGGCATATTCCACGGCGTTGGGCGGTGGTCGATGAATTGAATTATCTGGATGCCCTGCCGGGAATCTACTTCATATTCTCCCGCAATGGCTGCGATCAGGCCGTCGAACAGTGCATCAATGCGGGCCTTGAGCTGACCACGGACTCCGAAGTGCGCAGGATTCGACGCATCGTCGATGAAATGATTGAGGGACAGCTAAGTCAGGAAGATTTGAAGGCCCTGCATTTCTCGCAATTCCGTTTCGCATTGGAAGAAGGTTTCGCACCTCACCATGCCGGTATGATTGCTCTCTTCAGGCAAATCGTCGAACGATTGTTTGAGGAAGGTCTGGTCAAGATGGTGTTCGCCACGGAGACGCTTGCGCTGGGCATCAACATGCCTGCGCGATGCGTTGTGGTGGAAAAGCTGGAGAAGTTCGATGGAACCGGTCATGTAGGACTTACTCCGGGGGAGTTCACCCAGTTGACCGGGCGTGCTGGCCGGCGCGGCATCGACACCATCGGCAATGCCGTGGTCGTTGACCATAGCGGTTTTGTGCCGTCCACTGCCGCGGCTTTGTCCAGCAAACGTGTGTACCCGTTGCATTCCAGCTTCCGCCCGACCTTCAACATGGCCGTCAACCTATTGAACTCCAGCGACTACGAAACCGCGCGGGTAACACTGGACCATTCCTTTGCGCAATGGGAGGCCACTGAGTCCGCCTGGCAGCTGGAAACACAGATGGATACGTTGCGTGAAGCACTTGAAGGTTACGAGCAGGCGTTCTTCTGCGAGTTCGGCGATTTCACCGACTTCATGCGGATTCGTATGCAGTTGAGCGATCTCGAGAAAAACGAGAGGCGAAAGCTCAAGCATGAGGTGTTCCGTTCTCAGAAGGCACGCAGCCAAGCGTTCATGGATCTTGACAGGCGCATCGCCGAACTTCGCGAGCGGGAGCGCGATCACTCCTGCCGTAAATGTCCCGATCTGCAGAAACACCTGAAATGGGGACATCGCTGGGCGAGGGAAACACGTGAACTAGAACGGGTGCAGCACCGGTATGAATCTCGTACGGGTTCCGTAGCGCGTCAGTTCGGCCACATCTGCAATATTCTTGAGGAACTTGGTTACCTTGAATCCACGGAACCGCACGATGGCCGTAGGGATCTGCATCTCACTGAACGAGGTCAGCTGCTTCGCCATCTGTACAGCGAGCTTGACCTGATATTGGCGCAGGCGATCGACGAAGGCGCGTTCGACGGACTGGATGAAGCCGAACTGGCGAGCGTCGTGGCATCGTTGATTTATGAAGCACGTAGAGGATGCGGGGGAGAACCGCGTCATTACCCCGGCGGCATACAGGGGAACGTCGCGGTCTGCGCGGCCCAGCTCAAAGGCGTCCACGCTTCGATAGCCATGCTTTGTGAGGATCATCTGATCGAAGAGCCACGACAGCTTGATTTTGGCATCACTGATATCGTCTACGAATGGGCCAGGGGAGAGAGCCTGTCGCGCGTGTTGTACGGAACTGATTTGACGGGCGGTGATTTCGTGCGCAATTGTAAGAGACTTGCTGATGTGCTGCAGCAAATCGCCGTGGCGGGGCCGTATATGGGCAAACGGGCCGAATCGTTAGCGCCTGTCGCAAAGAAGGCGTACGAGGCCGTGAACCGCGGTATTGTGGCGTATTCAGGCGTTGACTGACGAATCCTGAGGAATAAACAACACGTCCGAACTGTTCTGTAGCTTAGAGTGAGCAAACAATCCAAGGAGGCAAAGGCAATATGGCAGAACGCAGCCTGCGAGGCATGAGCATCGGCGCGAAGTCGTTGGAGTCCGACGACAACGTGGATTTTGCGGCACGTGTGGATGTCGCATACGTGTGTCCAAAGAGTCACCGTACGATCCTGCCGTTCGCCGAAGGCGCCGAGATTCCCGACGAGTGGGAATGCCGTTGCGGTGCCACAGCGCATCGTGAGGGCGACGAGGATCGTGAGGCTGATGAGATCACTAAGCCGACCCGTACCCACTGGGACATGCTGTTGGAACGTCGTAGCGAGGAAGAGCTGAAGACATTGCTCGAAAAGCGTCTGCAGATGCATCGTGACGGTTGGTTCCCGGATTACGAGTAATCAGAGGCTGAACAACACGTGAACACATGCCCGGTCATTAAAACCGGGCATAATTATTATCGTCGTTACAAGACTAAGAACATATACAACGATAGAAATCAGGGGAGAGCCGACACATGTCCGAATCATTCGAACATCCGAAGAAAGTCGTATTGCTTGATCTGGACGGCACGCTGACGAAGTCCGACCCAGGCATCATTGGGTGCGTCGTCAAGGCCTTTGAGGAAATGGGATATCCGGTTCCGGACGATGACGAGCTGCAGCGGTTCATCGGCCCGGCAATCAGCGAATCCATGCAACGCAACGGTATTCCGGACGAAAAGCTCGATGAAGGCGTCGCCATCTACCGCAGATACTATGCGGACGAAGCCGTCTTCGACGATCCGAACAATTCTGGCCAGAAGGTTCCCGGACGTTTGAACAACACCATCTACAAGGGCATCCCGGAGCAGCTCACCAAGCTGCGTGAAGCCGGATATTATCTGGCGATCGCCAGCTGCAAACCGCAATACCAGTGCATTCCGATTTGCGAACATTTCCACATCAACACCATGGTCGACGGCATCTACGGTGCCAGTAAAGACAATTCGCGTCTCGATAAGGATCAGGTGATCCGATGGGCGTTTGAGCACATCGATTTCGATGAATCTGCCGGAGACAAGGCTCTGATGGTCGGCGATCGCTGGACCGACGCCGATGGCGCTAAAGCCTGCGGACTCGATTGTCTGGGATGCGGCTGGGGCTATGCGGAACCCGGCGAGCTTAAGGAGCATGGCGCGTACAGGATTATCGATACCGTCGATGAACTCGCGCAGGCTGTCGAGGAATATTT
>CAVBVU010000022.1:0-19344 GCA_963598975.1 Anaerovoracaceae bacterium | reverse complement strand
CCCAAAACCACGCCACACCCACACGGAAAACACGCACGCACACAACAAAACCCGGACACGCCGAACCACAAAACCCGGACACACAGGACCACGGAACCAGCGAAAAGACCGAAAAAACGACGAAAAACAACCGAAAAAACGAAAACCGACCCACAAACACACCAGACCGGACGCAACACGGAACAAAAACCCACTGGAAACCGGAAAACCAGATGTACCCACGTAAAACAAAGGCCGGAATCGCTGCATGTAGCTGCAATTCCGGCCTTCGAATCTTCACTTATGAATCTTCAGTTATGAGCATTCACTTATATGTGTTCCGTATGGAACGGTGGATCATGCCTTGGCCGAATCAACCGTTGCCACGGCCTTCTTGCGGGCCATGTAACGCTTGATGGTCAGCACTTCGAGCACCAGAGCCAGAACCACGGTGACACCCCAAGCGGCGTACATTGCGGTCCTCCACACCGGAGTCTCGGATTCCGGCTCACCATTCGCGTACTGCCAGCTGTTAGCCGCGGTGTACAGGATGTTGTGAGCGGCCTGACGCATCGCCTTCACGGAGGTGGCGGACTTGTCGGTGATGTGGTTGGTAATGCTGGTGGTGGCGAGCATTGAATCGTTGCCCGCACGCACTTCCTGATCGGCGTTCTGATAGCCGTAGCCACCGAAGTAATCGGTCAGGACGAAGCCCCGGAAGCCCCACTCGTCACGCAGGATGGTCTTCAGAAGGGTCTCGTTGCCACCTGCATAGGTGTTGCCGATGTAGTTGAAGGCGCTCATGACGGCCTGGGCACCACCTTCCTTGACGCTCATCTCGAACGGCTTGAGGTAGATCTCACGGATGGCCTGCTCGTTGGACCAGGTGCAGAGCATCTCGGTACGCTTGGTCTCCTGATCGTTCATGGCGAAGTGCTTCATGAAGGAGTACACGCCCTTGGACTTGGCGCCGGCAATCTGGCTGGAAGCCATGACGCCGGAGAGCAGGGCATCCTCGGAGAAGTACTCGAAGGTACGGCCGGAGAAGGCGTTGCGGTGGATGTTCATTGCCGGCGCGTACCAGCCGGCCACGTGCATGTCGTGAGCCATGTCGCCGATCATCTCGCCGAACTGCTTGGCAAGGTCACGGTTCCAGGTGCAGGCGAATGCGGTGGATGCCGGGAAGCCGATGGAACCGACACCGGTGAAGTTGTTGTTCAGCGATGCGGGGCCGTCAGCGTCGGTCATCTGGATCTTTCCGACGGAGGAGACAGCCGGAGTGCCGTAACCACCGTTGGCGATGAGGTTGTCCATATCGTCGAAGGTCAGCTGGTCGAGGAGCTTGTCCCAATCGGCATCGTCATAATCCTTGCCGTACATGTCGGACAGCTTCAGACCATTCTTCGCGCCGGTGGTCGGCATTTCGTCGGAATCATCGTCGAATGCGGTCGGATCGTAGTTCGAGTTGTTGTAGAAGGTTTCCTTGGCCTCGTCGGACATCTCGAAGTTGGTCGGTGCGGCGGTGGCTTCCTTGTAGTTCGCGAAGTGGTCGGCGCGGCTCAGGTAGGTCACGTCGCCGGCCGCATCGTCGAACTGGTTGGTCGCCACAACCTGATCGCCATTGTGGGAGTTCGAGTCGGAATCGTAGGTGATGGTCTCGTCGACGCTGATGGTCTTGCTATCGATCACGTTGTGGGAGTCGGACTGGATGGAAACGGCATAGTCGCCCTGCTCCAGCACGTACGCCTTGGCGTTCTTGTAATCGTAGGAAGCCATGTCATCGTCTTCGAACTCGATGGTGACGGTCTGGGACGCACCCGGCTCGATCAGATCGGTCTTCTCGAAGTCAACCAGGTTGGTGGAAGCCTTCTCGATGCCGCCATTGGTGTACGGCGGGTTGTAGTAGACCTCGACCACGTCCTTGCCGGCGGTGTCACCGGTGTTGGTCACGGTCACGTCGACGGTCACCGTGCCGTCCTTGTAGGTCACATCATCGAGCTTCTGCTCGAAGGAGGTGTAGGACAGGCCGTAGCCGAACGGGAATGCGACCATGGAGTCGTAATCGATGGCGCCCTCGGCGGCGGCAGTCTCATAGAACTTGTAGCCGACGTAAATGCCTTCGGAGTAGTTCACGAAGCCCGGGATGGCGGTGACTTCGTCACCGGTGAAGCCGGTGTACTTGGCCGCCAGATCATCCATGTTCGTGTACTCGAACAGACCGAAGTTGTTGTAGGACACGGACTGGGTGAGATCCTTAAGGAAGGTGTCGGAGGTCTTGCCGGACGGGTTGGTCTCGCCAGCGAGAACATCGCCAAGAGCGGAGAAACCGGTCTGGCCTGCCGGCGGGCACCACACCACGGACTTAATCTGCGGATAGTCGGACAGGAAGTCGAACTGGAAGGTGTTCGCGCCGTTGTACACAAGCGTGACCTTGCTGAAGTTCTTGGTGACCAGGTCGATCATGTCACGCTCGGTCTGGCTCAGCTGCAGGAAGCTCTCGCCCTTCTGGAAGTCGGCGTAGTCCTCGGAATTGTTGGTGTAGGTGATGCCATCCGCGGTCATGTCCATCGGCAGGTCGGCGCCTTCGCCGCCAACGCGGGTGATGGTGATGATGGCTTCGTCGGAGAAGTCCTTCGCGTTGGAGATCAGCTCGTCGGTGTACTGAGCTGCCGGAACCTCAGGAAGGGTCCAATCCTGCGCGAACATGCCCACCGTCGGACGATCGGCACGATAGTCGGTGTATAGCTTGGAAAGCTCGGAGTTGGTCTCGATGCCGGCTTCCTTCATGCCATCAAGCATGGAGACGGTGTCGTACTGGTCGGACATGGAGCCGGAGCCGGTGCCACCGTAAACCGGGTTGGTGGAGCCCCAACCGAACACGTTGACCTTCTTGGAGGACAACGGCAGGTTGGAATCCTCGTTCTTCAGCAGGGTGATCGCCTCGGACTGCACTTCCTTGGCCAGATCATTGGCCTTGGAAACGGTGTCGTCGGAAAGCATGTACTTGGTGATGGTCGCGTTGTTCAGCAACGTGGCAAGCGGTCCGGTAAGCATCATGGACACGGCCACGACAATGCCAACAAGCGCCACGATCCAGGATTCAGAATGAACGATCTTGCGGGTCGCGACTTCCTTGACCGTCTTCTTGTTGACGGCGAAGGTGATAATCAGCGCAAGCACAAGCAGAACGCCGATGGCAACCAGATAAGGCGTCAGTGAACCGATAACGTTCATGACGTCGGCCATGTTGATTTGCAGCATGGTATGTCTCCTCCTTGATTCTCATAACCAGCGGCACGTCAGCTTCGTCGCAATTTCAAAACCAAGGAACCACTCAACACTGCCCCGCGTTGCGTAATCCCAAGAAGTGTAGACACTCCTTCATGCCGTTGTTCCGATTTCATCAAAATCGAACGCGAAGGGACACGGTATTTGCCCAGCCTGTCGATTCGCGTGCATAATCTGCATGTATTCAATGCACGATTTGTGCCGATGCCTTGGGCCAACTTAGCCGCATTCGCGGTACGCAAAGTACGATGGGGCCCATGAGTAGTTTGAGTGCGTTAAATCTTGAGGAAGGCAGTCTGGTCGGCGGCTATACGTTGATTTCCCGCCTGGGATCCGGCGCAATGGGATCCGTATGGAGGGTCCGGGATGACGGCGGCCACCAGTATGCGATGAAAATACTGCGTGATTCCCTTTCGGAAGGCGATTCCGACGCAATGTCTCGCGAGCACATCACCGCCCGCGAGCGCCTGCGCCGCGAGGCCATGGCGTTGCAGAGAGTACGGCATCCGGGCGTCTGCGCCATCGTTGACATGGAATTGGATGATGCGCTGGCCTTCATCGTCACGGAATTGATAGAAGGCAAGAATCTGCGTGAGGATGTTCGTATCAATGGCAAATATACCGGCGATGATTTGGAAAGGCTCGCGCGCAAGCTGATCGAGGCGGTGGAGGCCGTGCATGCGGCGGGAATAGTGCATCGAGACATCAAGCCGACGAATGTGATGGTTTCGGTCAGTGGTCCGGTGTTGGTGGATTTCGGCATTGCCATGGGCGAGGGGGAAAGCCATGTGACCAGCACGGGCCTGGTGATGGGCACGCCTGGTTTCATAGCGCCGGAAGTCATAGATGGCGCCGAATCCGATGAGAAGACCGACTGGTGGTCGGTGGCGAGTGTGCTCGCGTTCGCCGCCACTGGCGAACCTGTGTTCGGTACCAAGCCGATGATGGCCGTGTTGGAGCGTGCGGCTGCCGGAAGCGCGAATCTTACGGGTTTGCCCGCCGGGACATTGGCCGCTTTCCGTTCCGCGTTGAATCCCCACCGGGAGAATCGTTGCACGCCCAAAGAATTGCTCCACGCTATTTCCATTGACGCGTTGAATCCGCAGGCATGGTCTGACGCGAGCGCGTCCGCCGAAACGGAGATGATGCCCCCTTTTGATGAAGGGCGCGTTGACAATCCGCGCACACTATGGCGATTCCAGGATGGATTGACCGGAGAGGACGCCATCAATACACGTACCATGCCGCGATTTGCCAAATCGACGCAGACCATCGGCCCGACGACCGTGAACAAGACCAGGGAGTTTCCCGCAATCGCAAGCGCTTCCGGTGAAATTCCGGGAATCACGCGCGTTATGCCGCAATCCACGCAGGTCATACCCGTGCAGGCCGCGCCGACGCAGGATGCTTCGGCTCCGGAAACCAAACCGGCATTGCGACGCATCTCGACGCAACGACCGCCGACCGTCATTCCTCAAGATTCCACGGATGCGGTGCAACGGTCATCAGGGGAACCGCAGTCCGCTGCGAAACCGCAGTCTCCGTTCGAACAGCAATCTGCGGATGCGCGGACGCGCCCGAATCCAACATACGTACGCCGTGGGGAGTTGCTTGACCGTGGTACGCTGCCTTGCGTTCTGTTAGGCGTTGTGGTTGCGATATGCGGTCTTTTTTCTCCATGGATGGCTCTGCTTGTCTCCCTCGTGCTGTTCTGGCTGTTTTTCACTGTCGGTTTCAACACCGAATCGCAGTTGGAACGTGAGGAACGTCGTGGAAGCGGACGCAAAGCTTCCGATGTGGCCATTCGCGTGGCCAGTCTGCCATGGCATACGGTGAAGGGACTGAGCTACGCGTTGTTGCGCTCTTTGATCATGCTGGCCGTCACGGCATTGGGATTGACGATTGCCGTTCTGGCGCTGAATCTGCCGCTTGCGATCATGGATACCGATATTTTCGGCGTGACCATTCCGCTTCCTACCTTGACCGAAGGTCCTTTCTCGCGAAGCGGCCTTGCGCAGGCGGGTTTTTGCGCGGTCGGATGGCTGGTTTCTATGTTGGGATCCGGCGCATTGGTGATGAGACTGGGGGCCGGCGCGATACGAGGCATCAGAAAATAGAACAAGATAGGCGTAACCGCACCTTGGAAGCTGTCAGGAAATCCATAGAGACATCTCATTATCATGGTGCAGGTCGATACGATGAATCAATGCGAAAGGGCTGGAATGGCTCAAGACAGTAAGAATGTGCAGAAGCGCGCCAGTCGCGCGGAGCGCAGGGCCGCCGAGGCCGCCGCCATGAAGGCACGCGCCGAAAAGTTGGAGAAAGAACGCAAGCAGCAGACGATGATCGGGGCCATCGTTATTGCCGTACTGGTGATTTTGATTGCAATTGGAGCGTTCAGCGTATATCAGAGCGTTCATCAGAACGCAACAAGCGAAGCGGACAGCATAACCGTGGAAGAGGCGTACGACAAGCTTCAGGCAGTGGAGAACAAGCCTTCGCTCGTTGACGACAAGGGTGGTCTGCTGATTTCCAAGAACGGATACAACACTTCCGTTGAAGGTGTTCCTACAGTCGCCATTTATATGGACTTCCTATGCCCCGGCTGCGGCAATATTCACCGTCAGCTGGATGACGACCTGCAGAAGATGGTCAATGCCGGACAGATCAATCTGGAACTGCACTTCATGTCGTTCATGGATCGCTGGTCCACCGACGAATATTCCAGCCGTGCGGCAAACGCCGCCATGTATCTTGCGGAACATGACAGCGACACGAACCACATGATCGAATTCCTGAAGAACATGTACGCAGAGGAATTCCAGCCCGAGGAAGGCTCAAGCTACGAATCCGTGAGTGACGAACAGATCAAGCAGCAGATGATCGACGCGGGCGTTTCCGAAGACGTTGCGAACAATGCGTTCAACCGCGACTATCAGGATTGGCTCGACGCGATCAACACCTACACGCCGAAGCGCTCCGAGCTGTGGAACGTTTCCGGCAACTATGAGGGAAGCATGACGACCCCGACCTTGACCATCAACGGCAAGTTCTGGGATATGAATCAGCTTTCCGTCGCGCAGGAGACCGTTCATGACGGTCTCCTCGAATCCATCGGCCTGCAATCCGACCAGGTTGGAGTCGAAGGAGAAATACCTTCCATCGGTTCCGACAAGAATCCGATCTCCAACACCACAGGAGAATAAATACCCCCTTATCAGCCAGCACGTCCAGAAGCATGTCCAACGGCACACATTCTAAGTTGACTGCTACGGGCGCGCTGGCTATGCTGTTCTTCGGTTCGTCTTTTAGGTGAATCATGCCTCCTTAGCTCAGATGGCCAGAGCGGCCGCCTTGTAAGCGGCAGGTCGTCGGTTCGATCCCGACAGGAGGCTCAGGCCCGTACAGTCGGGCTTTATTCTTACCTCGGGTAAGTAATCCAGAGGCCGTCCCCCAACTCATGGCTTCTGGCAGTCGGACGAGACGTCCCCCAACTAGTCTCGTCCAGCTCTGGGGGCAGGATATCCCCTTCTCTCCTGCCCCCTTTTCTTTTGCCTGCGCACGCAAATGTGACGGTATGGGCAGAACACGGCATTTTTCTTCGCTACAGATTGCTTCGTCTACTATAATTGCGACGTTGTATGCCATCGCCGGAAAGAGGACCCATGACAAGAAGGTGGACCCCCAAACGATTCGTGGCGCTTCGCCGATTCCGCGTATGCGCCTGCGTGGCATCATTGACGCTTGCGTCCACTCTGGCATTCGGCGTAGGAGCTCGCAAAACCGTAGCCTTGATCGTTGACGGCGAGACCACCACGGTAACCACCTATGCCATGAGCGTGGATCGACTTCTCCAAGAACAGGGTATAAAGGTCAAAACGCACGACCTTATTGAATCCTCAACCCCGACCAGCATGCTGAAAAACCATGATGTGGTCACGGTGAAGAGCGCCTATCAGACCACCATAACCATCGACGGTCAGGAAGTGCTGTTCTGGACCATCGCCACCAGCGTTGATCAGCTGCTTGGATTCTTCGAACAGAACGAAACCGAAGCCGAGGCCGCGAAAGTCACCGTCAGCATCAACAATGTGTACAACAAACTCACCGGCGGACTGGTCATCAACCAATCCGGCCCGGTGACGGTCATCGCCGACGGACAAAGCTCGCAGGCGCCCAACGGAAAACTGCCGGCCGCATCAATCCTGGATTCCAAGGGAATCACGCTGAACAAAGAGGATCGCGTAAGCGTGGAAAAAGATGGCGACGAGACCATCCTGCGCGTCCGCCGCGTGACCCACGGCAAGGAAACGCGCACCGAGGAAGTCGCCTTCGACACGCAAACCATCGTCGATACGAATCTGCAACCCGGTGAAGTCGTGGTCCGACAGGAAGGCGAGAACGGCGCGATCCAAAAAACCTACGACGTCACATACGTGGATGGCGAGAAGGAAAGCGAATCGTTGACGAACGAGACGACCACGAAAATCGCCATCGATCGCGTTATCGCGGTCGGTCCCGCACAGACCTCGAACGATACCGATTCCGGCTCGTCGAGCAGCAAGACGGATAAGGGATCGAACAGCGGCACCGACAACAGCCAGTCAAACCAGTCCGATCAATCCGACAAGAAAGACACGTCGAACGACAATACGAGCGACGGCACGAACAACAATACGGACAACACGAATAACAATTCGAATGACGGGAATACCGATAGCGGCAATTCGGATACCCAAAAAAACGACGATAACGGCTCGAGCAACAATTCGGGAAACAACAGTTCGAACAACAATTCGAACAACAATTCGGGAGACAACAGCAACAACAAAAACGACAGTAACAACAGCGATTCCACGACCCCCTCCGATCCGTCGGACGGATGCCGCCTATACCATCCAACTCCGTCACAGGCCCAGACGTATGCGGCCGGAGCCGCCGCACAATACGGCTGGACCGGGCAGAACTGGACCGATCTGGTGAAGCTGTGGACGCGTGAATCCAGCTGGATGTGGAACGCGGAAAATCCAAGTTCAGGTGCATACGGCATCCCGCAATCATTGCCGGGCAGCAAAATGGCGACGTTCGGCGAACGGTGGCGTGACGACGCGGCCGTGCAGATCGATTGGGGTCTGAACTATATCTCGCAACGGTACGGCTCTCCGTCCAAGGCATGGCAGCATTCCGAGGAAATAGGCTGGTACTGACGTTCGACGGTCCGAAACCCACCCAATGGCGGCGCTCGTACCGACGTGAACGGATAATGAGGGAATGACAGAAAACGTGAACGAAAACACGCATGGCCGTCTGTTGGGAGCGGCGGATATTCGACGCATAGCGGCTGACGCCGGCATCAGCCCGACCAAGAAGTTCGGACAGAATTTCGTAATCGACCCTGGTACCGTCCGACGTATCGTGCGCGAAGCCGGCGTGACGGCAAACGACCATGTTCTGGAAGTCGGCCCCGGATTGGGTTCGTTGACCCTTGCGATTCTGGAAACAGGCGCGACTATGACGGCAGTCGAGATCGATCCGCCCGTTGCGCAACGGCTCCCGGGAACGATCGAAGAGTTCATGCCGGATGCCATGGATCGGTTCCGCGTGGTCAATTGCGACGCATTGGCGGTGACGCCGGAGAATCTGCCGGATTTCAACGAGGACGATTCCTTCACGCTCGTCGCCAACCTGCCGTACAACGTCGCCACCCCAATCCTGCTCACGCTGCTGGAACGCTTCGACAATCTCGGAACCTTCCTCGTGATGGTGCAGAAGGAAGTGGCCGACCGTCTCAGTGAAAAGCCGGGTTCCAAAATCTACGGCACCCCGAGTGTGAAACTCGCCTGGTACGGCACCGCGGAACGTGTCGGCATCATCGGACGCAACGTGTTCTGGCCCGCACCCAACGTCGACTCCGCACTGGTGCTGTTCAAACGATATGAAGAAGGCCACACTTCCGCAGCCAACAATCCGGATGGCTCCGTGGTCGACCGCGAAACCGTGTTCCGCTTGATCGACGCGGCATTCGGGCAGAGAAGGAAAACACTGCACGCGGCATTGAAGAAGATCGTTCCGTCCGAAGCGTTCGACAAGTCAGGAATCGACCCGACCCGCAGAGGCGAGACCCTCACCATCGACGAATTCGTGGCTTTGGCCCGCGCGCTCAACAAGGTGACGGCGTAATGGCAAACGACATCAATTCCGTCAATTCCGTCAGTGTGGATTGCCCTGCGAAAACGAATTTGACATTGCATGTAGGAGAGGCCCGCGGCGAGTGGGGCGGCCGGCATGAATTGGACACCATATACTGCGCGGTCGGCGTGTACGACACCGTCACCGCCACCCGAAAGTCTCCAGGCGCCGGATTCTCGCTCAATCTGGAGGGTGCATATTTGGGCGATCTGGCCTCTTCGGGAAACGACATGCGCCGCAACCACGCAGTGCTCGCGCTGTTCGCATTGGCCGAAGCCTGCGGACACGAGCCGGACGTGGCGCTCAATATCGACAAACGCATTCCGGTCGGAGCCGGCATGGCCGGCGGTTCCGCAGATGCCGCGGCGACGCTGCTGGCGTTGAACGAGCTTTGGGAACTTCACTGGCCTATGGAAAGACTCCAGCGGATCGCGGCCACGTTGGGTGCCGATATGCCGTTCTGTCTGACCGGTGGATACGCGCGGGGAACGGGCTTTGGCGAGCGTATCGAGCAGCTTCCCGATGGCGGCGCCGAAGTGCTCGATCTCATCGAGCACGGCTTCTCCGGGAGTCTGTTGGTCGGCGCATACCGCGCGGAATTGCGCACGCCGGAAGTGTACGACATGTTCGATCAGATCGGTGCCGGAGCTTCCGATGAGAATCATCTGCAAAAAGCGGCGATTTCGTTGCATCCGCGCAGCGGACAGGCGATTGATGCCGCCTTGCGCGCCGGCGCGACCCACGCATTCGTTTCGGGATCGGGGCCGTCCGTAGTGGCTTTCGTCCCGTCCGATTCCGCAGCCAGGAGCGTGCAATCCGCCTGGCAGGAGACCCGTTGCGTTGACCGCATCATCGCGGCCGATGCCCCCGCACGTCCTGTTGTGCATATCATTCCGTAACAGTATGGTTGTACCAGTGCATTTCGAAGAAGGAAACACAAATGACTCAGGCCAATGACGAGCGTGTAGCGCGCAAACAGTATATTCGTCGCCGTCAGAAAACGGTGTTTTCCATCATCGGCGCCATCATGACCGTGGCAATGGTGGTTTCCCTGCTGTTCTTCTTCCATGTGGGCGGCTTGGGATTGGTCAAGTCGGCCGCGATACAGCCGAATTACGGCACCCAAGCCCCTTGCGCATCCCAGGAAGCCGACGGATCCAATGGTAAATACGTCGAAAGCCGCAATATCACCGTGCGCGTGCTCAACGGCACCGGATTCTCCGGATTCGCGCAGGCCGTCAGCGACGCACTGGTGAACCGCGAGTTCAACTCTCAAGGAGCCGATAACTACACCAGCACCGTTGAACGCACCATGATCATATTCGGCAGGAACGCCATCAATCAGGCGTATACGGTGAACAGCAACTTCACCGACGCCATACTGGTCATGGATGATCGAGAAGACGCGTTGATTGATGTGGTCATTGGCGCGACGTTCGAAAATCTGCGGAGTGAGGATGAAGTGCCGACCGCAGGCACGGAAATCACCAGCATCGAAGGTTGCGTCGCCGTTGATCAGATGACCAATGTTCAGGCGGCTCCCGAACACGAAGCCGTATAACCTCGATTGCCAATTGAAAAGCCCTGAGTTTCCGCCAACGCGCATTGCAACGCACGGCAGAAGATCAGGGCTTTGCTGTTTTACATGTTCCTATTCGCGTTATGCTGCCTGCTGACGCTGCGCGAACCAGTTCTTCAACTCCTCCACGGCGGTCTCATGCTCGACGGGACCGTTGTCGAGACGGTATTCGAGCATGTGCTTGTATGCCGCGCCCACCAGCGGACCTGGTTCGAGGCCGAGCAGCTGCATGATTTCGTCACCGTTGAGATCAGGGCGGATCGCGTCGAAATCCTCCTTCTCCTTCAGATCGCGCACGCGCTGTTCCATCTCGTCCATAGCCGAGGAGAAAACCATGGCCTTGCGGCGGTTCTGCGTGGTCGCGTCGGCGCGGGTAAGGCGGTTCAGGCGCTCATACAGCGGGCCCGCATCCTTGACATATCGACGAACGGCGGAGTCCGTCCACGGTTCCTCGACATAGCCATGGAAGCGCAGGTGCAGATTGACCAGTTCGCTGACATCCTCAACCATATGGTGGTCGAAGTGCAACGCCTTCAAGCGCTTACGGGTCATCTTCGCGCCAACGGCATCATGATGATGGAAGCTCACCTTGCCGCCCGATTCGAAACGACGGGTCTTGGGCTTGCCGATATCATGCATGAGGGCCGCCAAACGCAACGTCAGATCCGGGGAAGGAACAGGACCGTCGGGACCGGTTTCGAGCGCCACCGCACGGTCGATGACAATCATGGTGTGCTCGAATACGTCCTTATGACGATGGTGTTCGTCGATTTCCAGCTGCAACGCCGGTATTTCCGGGAAAATGATGTCCGCCAAGCCGGATTCGACCAACGCCTCGATTCCCGCACGCGGACGATCAGAAAGCAACATTTTGACCAGTTCGTCACGCACACGTTCCGCGGAGACGATTTCGATGCGGTCGACCATATCAGAAAGCGCTTCCGCGGTTTCCGGTTCGATGCGGAAGCCAAGTTGCGCCACAAAACGCACGGCACGCATCATGCGCAACGGATCATCGTCGAAGGACTGACGCGGATCGACAGGAGTACGCAATACGCCCTTCGCTAAATCATTCACACCGCCGAACGGGTCGACGAACTCAAGTTCCGGCACACGCAACGCCATCGCGTTGACCGTGAAATCACGTCGGGAAAGATCGCCTTCCAACGAATCTCCGTAATTGACCTCCGGCTTGCGCGAATCCGGATCGTACGTATCGGAACGGTAGGTGGTCACCTCCACCTGAACCGGGGTGCCGTCCTCACGCTTGCGCATCGCACCCAACGTACCGAACTTACGTCCCATATCCCAAAAGCCGTCACTGCCGAAACGTCGCAGAATATGTTCGAACTGCTCGGGACGGGCCGACGTGCAGAAATCCAGATCATGTGATTCACGATGCAGCAGAAGGTCCCGCACCGGACCCCCGACCAACGCCAGCTCGTACCCTTCCTCGGCGAACATACGCCCTAATTCAATGGCCTCGGGCCATACCTCGAAATTCACGCCGTCCCTTTCCAACACCGCAATGCCATGCGGACCCATGCAAATCCATGCAAATCCATGCAGACTTTTCCGCATACCAGCATAGCGTGAACATGGTATGGGAGGCCTCTTCCACCCGTGTGGATTCCGCAACACCGCTCCTAGGAATAAGGTGTCGATTTTCTTTTTTCAACGTTGGGTGAGTATGGTTGGAGGCATGATTACGCCCGCAGACCTTGCACGCATGCTTGCCAATGCTGCGGACGAGCATACCCAAAATCCCCTTGAACCGGACAAACTGCTGTATACGTCGCAGTCCGAATCGTTACAGCAACAGGTGACGATCACGCCAAGCACGTCCGGCGCCCCGACCCCCGCGATGATGCCGCGGAAGCGCACCGCGGAAGGTCCGACGACGTTCGCATCGCTCGATGCGCAGGAACTGCCGGTCGTACGCGAATACTCGGCTGGCGGTCTGGTGTTCGACAGCAAAGGCCGTGTGGCCATCATCGCACGCCATTCGCGCAGCGGACACCTGGAATGGTGCCTGCCTAAGGGACATATAGAAAAAGGCGAGACACCGCAACAGACCGCAGTACGCGAGGTACATGAGGAAACCGGCATCCTCGGCGAAGTGGTCGATTCCATCGCCACGATCGACTACTGGTTCACCGGAACCAGCCAACGCGTGCACAAACTCGTGCACCATTTCGCCCTCAAACAGATCGGCGGGGAGCTGACGGTGGAAGGCGATCCCGATCATGAGGCCGAAGACGCCATTTGGGTGGATTTTGCTGATTTGGACGACGTATTGAGCTACCCGAACGAACGAAAGATAGCATGGTTGTACGCAAGGAAACTCAACAGACAGGCGTAACAGTGAATCCATCCGAACATCGGAACGTTCCATGCGGCATTCGAGCGCTCGCAATGATTCTCGCCATGGTCACCACCATGGCGTTGGCGTTGTTGTACGTTCCGACGCCAACGGCATCAGCGGATGAAGAGTCCCCAGCCGACATGCTGACCATCGATTCCTCGACTTCGGTGATGACGGACTCATCCGGATACCATCTCAAAGCCACGGTGACCAACACCACGGAACAGACGATTCCCGAAGGAACCCTGACCGTGGCCATCAACGCCTTCTACACGTTCGTTTCACGCAACGATATTCAGGAATGGTCGGAGGGCGATGCCCATATTCCCACCCCTGAAGTGGTGGCGGAAGTCACCGTGCCTTCCTTGCAGCCCGGAGCCTCCACCGACGTGAGCGTAGATGCCGACGCAAGCCAGGAATCGCTCGCATCCATCAACACGTGGGGGCCGAAACCCGTATTGGTCAGCTATCAAGCCGACGGCAACGATCTCAACGAACTGCATACCTTCGTGACGCGCACCGGCACCGGACTCAGCACTTCCGATACCCCCGCCATGAACATCACCATCGTGCAGCCGTTGGCCGCTACCGGGTGGTCATCCGACAATACGATCGTGGAGGAACTTGTTGAGGACGGTGGCGTCTCATCGAGCAAATTGGAAAAAATCGCCACTCCCAACGAAGATGACGACACCCGCTTCGAAACGTTGAAAAACGTCATCGACAAACATACGGGACTTCAGGTGGTGGCAGATCCGACCTATCTGAAGTCCATGACGATGCCGACCAAAGTAAGCGGCATAACGCAGACGGGAATGTTCGACATAACCGGATATTCGGCGATGGCGGACGGCAACGCCTATACGTCGGCGGGCGTGAAACAGGACTCGTGGAACGCCGACAGCGCGGTATCCGACTATCGATCCGCATTGGGGGATTCCGAGGCGGCTACGTCCGTATACGCCTGGCAGGGCAACGGCAATTGGACCAAAGAAGCCCTTACCCAGGCGAAGCAACAGGGATACGACACGGTCATCGCCACCCGCGCTTTCGAAGATAGCGATTCCTTCACCGTGCAAACCGGCAAATACGTTGTGTCCACCGACGCCGGAGACATTACCGTATTGGCCGCGCAGAACGTGCTTTCCGGATTGGCGCAGGGCCAGGCGACCAGCGATGCCGCGGCGGCGGATGGCGAAGGATCGGCAGCCGGCAGACTCGCCCGTTTTGTGGCGCAAAGCGCGTTCTACCAAATGGAACAGCCGTATTCGTCGCGCAATCTTCTGGTATGCCTGAATGCCGATACCGACGCGAACACCGTGGACGAGCTCATGAATGCCGTGGAACAATCATCTTGGCTGAATATCACCAATCTGGACGAGTTGTCTAATACCGAAACAACGTTGGCGGGAGCCGACGCCGAATATCTCATACCGCAGGAAGACGGCCTTACCGACGACTCGAGGAATTCCATTCGAGGAATTCTGGATTCCCTAAAATCCTCCGCTTCGGAAATCAGCCGCTTCAACTCCAATATCGTAAAGAAAACCGAAGATAATTCAGGCAAAAAGGCGGCCTCCTGGGGAAGGCAACTCGTCAAGGCCCACAACATCATGGCCTTGCATGCCTTAAGCTACGGATCATCATCCAACAGCGTGGCCGAGGATGCGTGGCAACTGGCCTCACTGCTCGTCAATGGCGTATCGATCACTCCGACGGAAAACGTCAGCGTGGTCAGCGAGACGGCGAAAATGCCCGTGACCGTCAGCAACAGCCACCCGTATCCGGTCAAGGTGAAAATCTCGTCGTTGACCAATTCCAGCCAGATCGTCACATCGCGAATCGACACCATCGAAGTCGCGGCGCATTCGGACGCCCAAGTGGCATTCACCATCCGAGTGCTCACCTCCGGTGAGGCCGATGCCACACTCACCCTCCTCGACAGGCAGGGCACCGCATTCGGTTCCACCCAGGTCACCCACATCACCAGCGTGCTGCAGATCAGCGATAAAAGCGGTTTTGTGATCATCGGCATATCCATCGCTCTGGGAGCGTTGGGACTGTGGCGCCAATTCCACCGTAAGAAGGATCCCGACGAATGAGTTCTTCCGTTGGCCGCAATTCACTGATCATGGCCTCCGGTACGGCGGCTTCCCGCCTGACCGGGCAGATTCGAACCATCCTGCTGGCTTGGGCCTTGGGCACGACCGGATATGCGGCGAACGCCTACCAGGCCGGTTCGATGATCCCCCAGGTCATCTACACGCTTGTTTCCGGCGGTATATTCAACGCGGTGCTCGTGCCTCAGATAGTGCGCACCCTGAAAGACGAGGACGCCGAAACCAAACTCAACAAACTCATCACCATGGCCATAACCATGCTGCTGGCGGTAACGCTGCTTATGGCCGCGGCAACGCCTCTGCTGACCAAGTTGTACGTCAACGGCAGCCCGGAAACCATGGCTTTGGCCACGTCCTTCACACTATGGTGCATGCCGCAGATTTTCTTCTACGGCCTGTACACGGTGGTCGGGCAGATCCTCGCGGCGAAGGACCACTTCGTCGCATACGCGTGGAGCTCGGTCGGAGCCAATATCATCAGCTGCATCGGTTTCGGAACGTTCATCGCATTGTTCGGCCGTGCGGTGGAACATCCGATGGAATTCTGGACGACCGGCAAAATCGCCCTGACCGCAGGGGCTTGGACGTTGGGCGTGGCATTCCAGGCGCTCATCCTGTTCCTGCCGCTGCACAAGATCGGTCTGCGATACAAACCGAAATTCGGTTTCCACGGCATCGGTCTGCGTTCCATGGGACCTGTGGCCGCATGGAGCGTCGGCATTGTGATCGTGGACCAGATCGTCAATATCCTGATTACGCGCATCACCTCCAGCGCACCGGATGTTGCCCAGAAAACGTATGGCCTCGATCCATTCAACGTGGCAGGCAACGCAACCTATCAGAACGCGTACACCATCTACATGCTGCCGTATTCGCTCATCGCGGTTTCCGTGGCAACGGCGATTTTCCCGAAAATCTCTAGGTCGATAGCGGAACGCAATATTGCCGCCGCACGCGATGACCTGAGTTCGTCGCTGCGCATCATGGGCGTGATCATGTGCTTCTTCGCTGCGGCCCTCATCGTCATGCCGTTGCCGATCATCCTTTCCCTGCTTCCTTCGGTCACCGTCAAGGAAGCGATTCTCATGTGCGGAGCGTTGTCGACGCTTGGCTTCGGCATTCCTTTCGCCAGCGCCTATCTCATCATCCAGCGCACTTTCTATTCATTCGAAGACGGCAAGCATCCTTTCATCTTCATGACGTTGGCCGTGGGAGTGCAGATCATCGTGCTGTTGATCGGCACCCGTATTCTGCCTCCTATGCAGTGGGTGACCCTGATCGGAATTTCCGGAGTGCTGAGCTTCATGCTGCCGTTCCCGTTCCTGTTCGTCATGTTGCGCAGCCGTTTCAACAGCAGCATCGACGGACGTAATATCGCGCTCTCCTACATGAAGGCTTTTCTCGCCGAATTCGCGGCGGTCGCGGTGGGACTGTTGTGCCGCGAGCATGTCTACAGGTTGGTGGGCGCCCATATCGGAGCAATGGACGGCACCATGAATTGGGGGCAGGCCATACTGTCCGCGATTTTGCTGACGATAACCATCACCGTCGTCTATCTGGCGACGCTGTGGGTGTTGCGTTCCCGCGAGCTCGCCGACGTCATGGCGCTGGTCTCATCACGTGTTCCGCAGAGGTTCAAACCGACCAGCCCAAACGCTAGAATCGACGATAGCGCCGAGTCCGGCAATAACCGAATGTCATAGACCTATTACCAATCGAAGGAACCCATGAAACCTCAGCTGGGAGACACCATCAGCAACCGCTATGTACTGGTTTCGCCACTGCGTGAAGAGACCGGAATGCAGGTTTGGAAAGCCAGCGACCACGTGCTTTCACGGGATTGCCAGCTGTTCATCGTCAACAATCGCAAGGCGCTGTATGAAGCGAACGCAACCGCTTCCATGCTGGCGATATCGCATGATTCCCATTTCACGAAAGTGCTGCAGTTGCAGCATGTCGATGAAGTCGCGGTGATCATAACCCAACTCGATTCGGGAATGTCGCTTTCCGAATATCTGTCGGCCTTCTTGACGCATCCGCTGAGTTACGATGCGATGCGTTCCATCATCGGTGAGGTTCTTGAAGCACTGCATGTGCTGCACAAAGACAACATCACCCACCACTGCATCAGCACCGATACCGTGCGTCTCACCCGTACCGGAGTGGAGATCGCGGACGCTCCCGTGAGCATCATGCTTGCCGATACCTCGCATATGGCATCCGAAGGATTTGAACAGCTGGCGATTCGGCAGATTGCGGCGCTGCTGTATTCCATGCTGACCAGGCAACCGTCCTCGCTGTCGACCGATTTCAACCTCAATGCGCTTCCGCAGGACACTCCGATGGAATTCCGCGTGATCTGCAAGCGTGGCCTGAATCTGCAGGAGGATGGCGGTTTTCCGACCATAGAAATGGCCACGATCACCGAGCTTGAGGCCTTGCTTGACGAACACAAGCCCCTGACTTCGTTGTCGAGCATCGATGTTGCGCTGCCCACCATGAATTCGGAGTGCTCCATTGTCTCCGCACCGGTAGTGCAGGTCTTGGAACAAGATACGATTGAGATTCCAGACACGTTGGCCGTACCCGGGAGCATTCCGCAGATGTCGTTCCGGGCTCCGGAACCGCATAGCGATTTTTCAGACGGCAAGGATGTGTTGGTCAAAGGAGTGTCGGCTACCGGCGGTGCCGTGAAGTCGCTGTGGACCAGTGGACGCGAGCTGCTGAGCGAAGAAGGCATCGATGGCGTCACAGAGGAAGAGGATCCCACATTCTCCTTCCCCATTAAGGTGTCTTTGCCGTCCGACAATGCTCCGGTGGAGGAATCCCAATTGGAAAAGACCGGCCGCATTCCTGTAATCGGACCGGATGGTCGTGTCATCCAGCCGGGAGAGGAATCCGCACGCGCACTACAGGCCGAGCAGGAAGCCATCGAAGCCGCCTATAAGGCGGGAAATGCGTTCACTCCCCCAAGCTTCACTCCAAAGACCGGTGATCGAAAAGGCGCGGAGGTGGCCAACGCCACACTATTCGGCGGCATCAAAACGAAAGTCGTGGCCATTATCGTTGCGGTGATTGTTGTGGCAGCCGCGCTTGGTCTCGCCATTCATGGGCTGAGCCATAAGGACCCATCGATCAAATCGTCCAGTTCCAACGGCCCTTGGCCCGAAATGAATCTTGATGAAGTGCCTTTCGGAGAGAACTCCTCCACGGACTCCTCGTCCTCCAATACGAAGAGCGAATCGGAAACAAGCGACACGTCTTCCTCTGATGGATCTTCTTCCAATACTTCCGACACGAGCGCTACTGAGACCGAAGACTCTTCAAAGACCGACGATTCCGCAAAGGTATCCGAGAAGAAGACCGAGCGTACGGTGATCACTGCCGATAAGAACGTGAAGAGCGTGCCTGATCCGAAGACGCCGGAAAACACCACCGCGTACGAAATCGACAATCGTCAATTCCTCACCAGTCCGAATGGACAGCAGGGCTTCGGCTATTACGTGCACCTCACCCAGCCGCAAAAGGTGTATCGTATGGTCATTACGATTCGTTCCTCCGGCGGTCAGGGATACGTTCGCGTGAACACATCCAACGACCCGACCCAAGGTGAGCAGGTGGCCCAGTTCGTGTTTGATGAGAGCGGCACCACCGACGTGAAATTCGACAAGACTGTGGAAACGCAGGACATCATGCTCTGGGTTCCGATGGACAGTCTTCCGAACAACCAGCTGTATATCGATTCGATTCAGATCTTCTAAGTCGACTCGAGAATACTCGGGTTTACCTAGTATTCCCATACCGACGCTTTAGGCATGGTTTGC
>CAVBVU010000021.1:0-19368 GCA_963598975.1 Anaerovoracaceae bacterium | reverse complement strand
TTCCTTGGATGGAACGGCCGCCCGACCATTGTTTTTTCTTGTTTTCTCTATTTTTTGCCGGTATTTGCTGATATTTGCCGGTATGCGAAAAATTAATGGCGTCTTTAAAAACCGTGCCATTACGCGCAAGTGGCAAAAGACCATAAGCAAAGCCTATAAGGAACACCGTGTTTTGGTCTGTCCGATGATGTTCAATGAAAACCAAGTTCAGCAGAACGGGGCCGGTGCCGTTTTGTTGGACTCGTCGTTGATTCCATCACCACCAATCATGCCACAATGCCGAGCCTGCGGCGTCGGCCCATGATGCTCATGCTGAACTCCGTCTTGATCCTCTTGTCCCGGTACCAGACCATGTAGTCATCGAGCATGCCGACGAATTCGTCGACGCATACATCGACTTCGTGAAGCAATGGGATTGGGACTGGGGCAAAATCAACCCGCGTGCCATCTACTATTCCGAGGCATGGGGTGTTTTCCTATGTGCCGAACATCGGTGATTCCCTTCGCATCTTGGTTGCATTTATCTGATTTGCCATGCGATTCTCTGATACGGTGATATTTGAGCGTCACGATGGCCGCGACGTCCAAATATCGGGAAATCCGAGAAAGAAGTGAAGTATGGGATTCTTGTATTTTCTTATCTTCGTCGCGCTGATAGTCGCGTTCCTGTTCTTGTCCACGCTGTTCATCGTGCCCCAGCAGCAGGCCTACATCATCGAACGATTCGGCAAATTCAACAAGGTGCAGTTCGCAGGCATCCACATCCGGATTCCCTTTGTCGACCGCATTGCCATGAAGACCAACATGCGCGTCAACCAGCTCAACGTACAGCTGGAAACCAAGACGCTCGACAACGTCTTCGTCACCGTCGTGGCGTCCACGCAGTTCCGCGTCAATCCCGAGAACGTGGCCACCGCGTACTATGAGCTGCGCGATCCGGCCGACCAGCTGCGCTCCTATATGGAGGACGCGCTTCGTTCCGCCATTCCCGCATTGAGCCTCGACGATGCGTTCGCGCGCAAGGACGACGTGGCCTTCGACGTGCAGAAGACGGTCGGCAACGAAATGTCGCGGTTCGGCTTCACCGTGGTCAAGACGCTGATCACGGCCATCGATCCGAGTCCGCAGGTCAAGAACGCCATGGACTCCATCAACGCCGCACAGCGTGAGAAGGAAGCCACCCGTCAGCGTGCCGAGGCCCAGCGCATCCAAATCGAGACCCAGGCCGCCGCGGAGGCCGAGAAGACCCGACTTCAGGGCGAGGGCCAGGCGAACTACCGCCGTGAGATCGCGAACGGCATCGTCGACCAGATCAAGAGCCTGCAGGCAGTCGGCATGAACATCAACGATGTGAACAATGTGGTGCTGTTCAACCAGTATCTTGATGTGATGCGCTCGCTGAGCGAGTCGGACAACACCAAGACCGTCGTGCTGCCGGCGTCCACTCCCGGTGGCTATCGGGAGATGTACGACCAGATCACGCAGGCCATGATGACGGCCAACGAAAGCAAGTAGAAGCACGCAAACGCAAGTAGAGAGTCGTACGGACATGCATGCCCCTGCCGGAGGTTCCTTTCGGCAGGGGTTTTTAGGGTTGCTTTAAGGTGTAGAATCCCAAAGGAATGGAATCCCAAAGGTGTAGAATCCCAAAGGAATGGAATCCCAAAAAATGGAATCATTGTCGTCTATGCGTTTCTTTGAAAGGCGGTGCCTGTGGCTGCGGTAGGAAGGCGACCGTCAGGTGGGGCGGCGGAACGCCCTGTCATCGAAGTACGTAATCTTCGTAAGGAATATCCGGTGTTGGACGAGACCGTTGTGGCGTTGGAACGGGTGAACCTTTCCATACCAAGGGGGCAGATCTGCTGCATCTACGGTAAATCCGGTTCTGGCAAGTCCACATTGCTCAACCAGCTGGCGGGTATGGAACGCCCTACCAAGGGCGGCGTCATCATCGGCGGGGTTCCGATCTCCAAGCTGAGCGAACGTGGGTTGGCCGAGTTCAGGCAAAAGTATTTGGGCTTCGTCTTCCAGTCGTATAACCTGCTGCCCAGCCTCAACGCGATCGAAAACGTGGCGATGCCGCTGGTGTTTCGAGGCGTGCCGAAGGAAAAGCGCGAGGCAATCGCCAGAAAACTGCTGCAGAGGGTCGGCCTTGGCAAACGCATGGAGCATTATCCGACACAGATGTCGGGCGGTCAGCAGCAACGCGTCGGCATAGCCCGCGCTTTCGTGGCCAGACCCCAGGTCGTGTTCGCCGATGAGCCGACGGGAAACCTCGATTCCAAAACGAAAACCGATGTGATGGACATGATTTGCGCGTTCGCGCATGAATTCAACCAAACCATCGTGCTCGTCACCCATGACGACAACATGGCCCACTACGCCGACCGCATCGTTACCCTGCTCGACGGCCACATCGTCGGTGATCGTCTGACGCAGAACGGCCTCGTTAAGGCGGGTGTCGGGAACATTGAAACGGATTCAACGGCGATTCCGCCGCATACGGCGTGACGTCCAACATATGCATCCAACGCATGACAGAAGAAAGAACAGTAGAGGATACCATCTATGACCTGCAACAATCGAAAGATCAGATTCGTCAATCTGCTGATCGCGGCCATCGCGGCGGTGACGATCGCATTCGCATGCACGGCTCCGGTCGCATTCGCCGAAGACGGGGCCAACGGCAACACCACGGATTCCTCGACCTCCACCACGACACCTCAGGTGGCAGGTCCCGTGCCGAACGTCATCATCACCAACTTCACCTACGGTGACGGAGCGGTGGCGGTCGGCAGCAACTTCGATTTGGGCTTCACCTTCCAGAACAAGGGCACCGTCGCGTTGCAGAACATGGTCGTGACAGTGGACGGTGGAGAGAACTTCGCCATTTCGGGCGGAACGAACACGTTCTATTTCGATTCGCTGTGGGCCGGCTACTCCCTGACCCAGACCGTGTCGATGCAGGTGCTGTCCAACGCCACAAGCGGCGCGAAGGGAATCACCATCAGCTTCAAGTACGAGTATGTGGAGAATGACGCGCGTAGCTCTAGCACCTCCGACATCAAGATTTCCGTTCCCGTTACGCAGCCGGACCGCTTCGAACTCGGCGACCCCGCGGTTCCGGAAGGTGTCACTGCCGGTGAGGATGCCGCCATCACCATGAGCTACGTGAACAAAGGCAAGGGTGATATCTCCAACGTGGAGGCGTCCATCGAAGGTGACGGAATCACCAGCAGCCAGCCCACCCAATACATAGGAAACGTGGCGTCCGGCGCTTCCGGATCCATCGGCTTCCCTTTCAACGCGACCGCGGCCGGCTCCACCGAAGCTAAACTGCGTGTGACCTATGAGGATTCCAACGGCCAGTCCCAGACCAAGGAATTCACGGTGACCATCGACGCCCAGGAAGCGGTGGTCGTTTCCGACGATACCGTGGACACCGATACCACCGAACAGGAAGACACCCCGATATGGATTCCGGTGGTGATCGCCGTCGTAGCCGTGGCCGTCATCGTGCTGATCGTGCTGCTGGTGCTTCGCCGCAGAAAGAAGACGAAGAAGCAGGACGACTCCGATGACGATTGGGACAATTGGGATTCCGGCAACTCCGGCGATTCCGCGCAGTCCATTGATGCGCCCACGCAGATCATCTCGCCCGTCGCTTCCGGCGCCGCTTCCGGGACGCCCAAGACCACGGAATCTTCCGCCAAGGGGCAAGCATGAAATTATCGGATATCCTACACACCTGCAGTCAGAATCTAATTCGGCGAAAATCCCGTACCTTTCTGACCGTGCTTGGTGTGATCGTCGGATGCTGCTCGATCGTGTTGATGATTTCCTTCGGCCAAGGCACCCAGGAGCAAGATCAGAGAATGCTTGCGCAGTTGGGGGATCTGAACAACATCACCGTTTCGACCAGCAGCGGTGATTCGATCATCGGCTCGTCATCCGATTCGAGCACATCGAGCAAACTCAAGCTGAACGACGATGCCGTGGAATCGTTCAAGAAAATCGAGGGCGTGCAGGGCGTCATCGCCACGAAGAATCTTCCGTATGCGGCGGATGTCTCGGCCGGTTCCGGAGCGCGTTACGTAGCGTCCTACATGAGCATCAGCGGTGTGGACACCGCACAGTTGGAAAATGCGGGATATGAGTTGTCGAGCGGACGTCTGCCCGTCAGAAGCGGGGAAGTGCTTGTGGGTAGCTATACCGCTTACAGCTTCATCGACAAATACGCCTCGAAGGGGCAGAACATGCGTTCCGCCGACGATTACACATGCGATGAGAATGGCATATGCGGTCAGTCTACGCAGGTCCAGGATCCGTTCTTCGATCCGCTGTCCGTGGATTTCACGATATACACGGGTGCGAATTATCAAAACGCCGACGATTACTCCAAAATCGGCATGGCGTCGTCTTCCGCTTCTTCCGCTTCTTCCGCTTCTTCCGGTTCTTCCGGCGATACGTCGAATTCGGGAAGCGCCTCGGGTAATTCCTCCCAGAACAGCGCCAATCTGAAGATTCAGGTCAAGCCGGTCGGCGTTCTCAAGGCATCGAGCAATGACGGCACCGTATTTGCTGGAGGCATCGTCATGACGATAGACGATATGAAGGCGCTAATCGCCAAAGCCACCAACACCAGCGAAGCCGTGGTCTCAAGCAAGCTTGTCTATGATCAGGTGACGGTGCATGCGGAACGTCTTTCGGACGTCGCCAACATCGAAGCGAAGCTCAAGGAAGCCGGATACCAAACCTCCTCCCTCAACACGATTCGCGAGAGCTTTGAGAAGCAAACGCGCAACAGTCAGCTGATGCTCGGCGGCATCGGCGCGGTGTCGTTCATCGTGGCGGCCATCGGTATAGCCAACACCATGATCATGTCGGTCTCGGAACGTACCCGCGAAATCGGCATTATGAAGGCACTCGGCTGTTATGTGCGGGATATTCGCATGATGTTCCTGTGCGAAGCGGGCGCGATTGGTCTGGTCGGCGGCATCATAGGTTGTGCGATTTCGATAATCGCATCGTGGTGCATCGACATGGTGACAATGAGCGATATCAGCGTGAATGGCCTGCATGCGGCCATATTCGGAAGTGAGACGATGAGCAGAACGTCCGTAATTCCTTGGTGGCTGCCCATCGCCGCGATTTTCTTCTCGATTGTCGTGGGCGTGCTTGCCGGCTTCGGCCCGGCCAACAAGGCCGTCAAGATTCCGGCACTCGATGCCATCAAGAACGACCAATGAAATCGGAACGGCGATAGTCGGTTTCAGACAGGCAACGGTTACGTGGCGCCTTCCGTATACGTGTGGAAGGCGCCACGTTTGCGTTATTCGCCGTGCACATGTCATGCGCGACGGTTAGTTGCGACGTACTGTCACATCGTGGCAAGAGTCTGCTTGATACGTGACACGACCTGTTCGGGAGTCAATCCGTAACGTTCGTTGAGTTCGGCGAGCGGCACCCGATCCGTGAACTCCTTGGCGGCGCCGCAATTCAGCACGCGCACGGCGTTGGCTTTGCCATTACTTGCGTTCGTATAGAAAGCGGCGACCTTGTGGCCCCAGCCGCCCTCGAGCTGACCGTTCTCGATCGTCACCACAATGCGATGCCCACTTGCCAGCATGGTCAGTGCCTCCTCGTCAAGAGTGGAATACTGCGCCGCAGATACCAGCGTGGTGTTGTATTGCTGTGGATCATCATCCAAGAGTCCGGCTACTTGCGCGGCAAGTGCCACGGAATCACCCAGGCTGAGAATCGCGATATCCTTTCCGGCCTTAAGGATCTGATAGTGCGCGAACGGGCATACTTCGCCAGTTCCGACCGAAGGAATGACCGGTTCATAGGACGCGGCCCGCTCAACCGGATCGAACGCCATGAGGGAATCACGTTCCATCTGAAGAATAGGCTCGCCGGGCATGCGGATCGCCACGACACCATGCTCGGTCGGTCCTGTGGCCCATGCGAGCATGTCGAGCATCTGTTCGCCGCTGGTCGGGGCAAGGCAGGTCATGTCCGGAATATTCGCGAACTGCGCTATGTCGAAAGCGCCGGAATGCGTGTTGTCGGTGCCGGAAATGCCAGATCCGAAGATCAGCAATGTGGCGGGAACATGGTTCAGCGCGAGTTCCTGATGCAGCTGGTCGTACATGCGCTGGAAGAAGGTCGCCGAAGTGGCCAGCACAGGTCGGCCCCCGGCCTTCGCGATCCCCGCGGCAAATGCGGCTGCGTGCTCTTCCGCAATGCCGGTGTCGACGTAATGACTACCTGCACGTCTGCGCCATTCTCGTGTGATGCCGTTCGACCGTGGGGTGGCGGGGGATATGACGGTCAGTCCCGGTTCCCGCTCAAAACGGGCTTCGAGCGCGGCCATGGCCATCTGTCCATAGTATTTTCGCGCACCCAACGGCTTTGCGAAGTCGCTTAGCGGATCCTGCCAATGGTTGGCTTCGCACCGGCCCGCATACGGCAGGTGGCTGGCCGGATTCCCGTCGCCGTAATCGCCTTGCGCTTCCGAGGCATCGTCGAATCCAAGACCCTTGACGGTATGGACGTGCAATACGATCGGATGGTCGATGTCTTTGATGCCGCGAAGCTCCTCGACGAGCGCGTTCACGTCGTTGCCCTGTTCCACATACCGGTAGTCGAGGCCGAACGCTTCGAACAAATTCGGTTGCGCGGTGCCTCCCGATTGGCGCAGTTTCGCCAGCGGTCCGTACATTCCGCCGAAATCCTCGGCGATCGACATTTCGTTGTCGTTGACGATGATGATGATATTGCCGCCCTGCTCCGCGGCGTTGTTGAGTCCTTCGAAAGCGGTCGCGGAACTCAACGCCCCGTCTCCGATGATGGCGACCACATTGCCGATTCCGCTCGATTGCGCGGTTCTGGACGTCAGGTCACGCGCTTTCGCAAGTCCGCATGCCAAGGAGATCGAAGTTCCGGTATGCCCCAGCACGAACGAATCATGCTCGCTTTCCTCGGGATTGGTGAATCCCGTGACCTCACCGAACCGCGTTTCGTCGGTGTACGCGCAGGCGCGTCCGGTGAGCATCTTATGCACGTAACTTTGATGTGATACGTCGAAGATGAAACGGTCCCGCGGTGAATCGAACACGTGGTGCATCGCCACCGTGAGCTCGACGATGCCGAGATTCGAACCTATATGCCCGCCGTAGGCAAGCCCATAGTTGAGCAGAGTGGAACGAATCTCATCGCACAGGGATTCGAGTTGCTGTGGTGTGAGCGCTCGCACATCCGCGGGGGAATGTATCGAATCCAGCATGCCGACGGTCATATTTCGCAACTACCCTTCCTCTGCCTTGCCGCATCAACGGCGAAATACTATCCCACCATATGCCATTTCGGGGGAGTTTGCGGGCAAATGACTGCAAAGTCTTCTCAACTAAGGCACAATGGAAACGTTGGAATACCCTGTTCGAACGAATCCACGAAGGAGCGGAACCATGAAGGCCGTATATGCCGCAGGTGTGAACAATGCTGATCCGTTGAGCGTACTTGAGGTGGGCGAACTGCCGGAACCGCAGGCCAAGCCGTTCTGGTCCACCATTCGGGTGGCGTCGGTGAGTGTGAACCATCATGATGTCTGGAGTCTGCAGGGCGTCGGACTTTCCGCCGAAGCCACCCCCATGATTCTCGGCACCGATGCGGCCGGCATCCTGCAGGACGACATTCCCGTGCACAAGGGACTCAAGGCCGGCAGCGAGGTGGTGTTGTACACCTTCGTTGGAACGGACGGTTCCGGCGTGATGCCGGGGGAGCGGCGTACCATCCTTTCCGAGAAGTATGCGGGAACCATGGCCGAATACGTTCAGGTGCCCAGCGCCAATGTGTTCGCCAAGCCGAAAAACCTCAGCCTCGACGAGGCAGCGGCATTGGGCACCAGCTGGCTGACCGCCTACTCGCTGCTGTTCACGTCGGCGAACGTCAAGCCCGGAGACACGGTGCTCATCCAGGGAGCGGGCGGAGGCGTGTCCACCGCGGCGATCCAACTTGCCCATGCGGCCGGTCTGGAAGTGTTCGTCACGTCGCGCAGCGAAGACAAGCGTGAGAAGGCCTTGGCTCTTGGAGCGGACGCGGTCTTCGAAACCGGAGCCCGGTTGCCGCGCAAGGTCGACGCCGTCATCGAATCCGTGGGCGCGGCTACGTGGAGTCATTCCGTGAAGTCGGTGCGTCCGGGAGGCACCATCGCCATCTGCGGTGCCACCACCGGAGACCAGCCGGGAGCGGAGCTTACGCGAATCTTCTTCCAAGACATTCGCGTGCAGGGCAACACCATGGGGTCCCGCGACGATTTCGCCAGGCTGCTCAGGTTTGTGGAGCATGCCGATCTGCACCCCGCCATCGATTCCGCCTATGCGATCGACGACGCTTCCGCAGCCTTCAAGAAAGTGATCGACGGCGACGTTTTCGGCAAGGTCGTTCTGCACATCTAGCCGATTGCGTAAAGTAAGCGGTGTTTTGGAACATGTTCTATTGGATTCTTTCGGAGGTCCTTGATGGCAGACAATAAGCCCGAAGTCGCGGTGATCATGGGATCGGCGAGCGATTGGGAAACCATGAAGCACGCTTGCGAGATGCTCGACAAGTTCGATGTGCCGTATATGAAGCAGGTGATTTCCGCTCACCGCACCCCTGAGCTCATGGGTGAGTTCGCGCATGAGGCGCGCGCCAACGGCCTGAAGGTCATTATCGCCGGCGCTGGCGGTGCGGCCCACCTGCCGGGCATGGTGGCGGCCCAGACCACACTGCCGGTAATTGGCGTTCCGGTGCGTTCCCACGCGCTCTCCGGATGGGATTCCCTGCTGTCCATCGTGCAGATGCCGGGCGGCATTCCCGTCGCCACCACCGCGGTCGGCAATTCCGGCGCCACGAACGCCGGCCTGCTTGCCGTCAGTATCCTGAGCACCAATGACGATCGTCTGGCTCAGGCTTTGCAGGAATATCGTGACTCCCTGAAGGAAAAGGTGGCTGAATCCAATGCCCAGCTTGTCTGAGGAAACCAACGGACGTATCGAACGTTTGATGCCGGGGTCCACCATCGGCATCGTCGGTGGCGGACAGCTCGGCCGCATGATGGCGCTTTCCGCACGCTACATGGGATTCCGCGTGGGCGTGCTCGATCCGACGCCGGATTGCCCCACCGCACAGGTGGCCGATTTCCAGGTGACCGCCGATTACGACGACACCGCGGCCATCCGTGAGCTCGCCGAAAAATCCGACGTGCTCACCTACGAATTCGAAAACGTGAACGCCGACGCCATCGACGAGGTGCGCTCACTGGCATCGGCTCCGCAAGGCACCGATCTGCTGCGCGTCACGCAGGACCGTGTCAACGAGAAGCAGTTCGTCAATGACCACGGAACGCCGACCGCGCCATGGAAGGCCGTCAACAGCGTCGATGAGCTCGAGGCGGCGCTGGAGGAGATCGGCTATCCGGCCGTGCTGAAGACCCGTTCAGGCGGTTACGATGGCCATGGACAGAGCGTGCTCAAGTCCGAATCCGATTTGGACCGGGTGCGTGCCCAGGCCATCGCCGAAGGAACGTTCCCTGCGAGCATCCTTGAAGGATTCGTCGATTTCGCGTTCGAAGCCAGCATCCTCGTGGCAGGCAACGGCGTCGATTACGTGACGTTTCCGATCGTACGCAATGAACATCGCAACAACATTCTGCACATGACCATCGCCCCGGCCGAAGTGAGCGACGATGTGGCCGAGGCCGCGCGTGAACTCGCGTTGCGCCTGGCTCAGGGTTTCAAGCTCGCCGGCATTCTCGCGATCGAACTGTTCGTCACCGAAAGCGGTGAGGTCATCGTCAACGAGCTCGCACCGCGTCCGCACAACTCCGGCCATTACACCATCGAGGCCTGCTCCTTCGACCAGTTCGACGCGCATGTGCGCGGAATCTGCGGATGGCCCTTGGAACAGCCGCAGCTGCTCAAGCCGGCCGTCATGGTCAACGTGCTCGGCCAGCATGTAGAACCGACCCGTGCGCTCATCGCGGACCATCCCGAGTGGAACGTCCACGATTACTGCAAGGCGTCGGTGCGGCACGACCGTAAGATGGGCCACATCACCGTGCTGACCGACGATACCACGCGAACAGTAGCCGATCTCGAAGCCACCGGTTGCTGGGACGATTTGAAAAAGGACTGACCTCGTAGCCAATGAGTGAACATGTAGTGCGCCAGACCCGACAGAAGGACGCCATCCGCGAAGCCCTGAAGGACAACGACGAATTCATTTCCGCACAGGACCTGCATCGTCGGCTGGAGGACGAGGGCGAACACATCGGTCTGGCCACCGTGTACCGTCAGTTGAACGCTCTGGCCGATTCGGGACGCGCCGATACGGTGCGTCTCGACGGCCAGCAGCTGTTCCGTCTGTGTGGGGACGACGGGCACCACCATCATCTGGTATGCACGTCATGCGGGAAAACCGTGGAAATCGATCCTCCCAGCGAGGATTGGCTGCGCGGCATCGCGAACAGGCACGGGTTCTCCATCGCATCCCACACGGTAGAAGTGTTCGGATTGTGCTCGGATTGCCGTAGCGGAGGGGAGCAGGTAGAATCCTGATCGCGGTTGTTCGCGGCGTGCGTACATTCGGAAGAATCGAAAAGAAAACAGCGAACATATTGCCTTCTCACAGATGCGTGTATGAGAATAGGGCTTTGCGAACGGACGAAAGTTAGGAATTTGCGTGACGGAAGTGAATGTAGGCGACGAGCAGGTTGAAGAACTCACCATAGCCGGGGATTCAACCAAGGCGAAACAGCGCAAACACAGGGAATTCGCATGGTGGGTATACGCATTGCTGTTTCTGCTGTTTGATTTTCTCGCGCTTGCCGTATTGCAGTGGGGCGTGACGCTTTCCAGCACACGAGTCGAGCTTTCCAGCCCGCTGAACGGACTTGGCAGCATGATGCTCAAGATGTTCACGTCATGCAATTTCGTCTTTCTGCTGAACATGATCATGATCGGGCTCATCTATCTTGTGCTGCTCATGCTGTTCAACCGTTTTTGGGTGGCCACGCCGATATTGATGGGGGCGGCCATCGTCATAGCCGTGATCGAACGGTTCAAAGTCGAGATTCGTTATGAGGTGATTCTGCCGTCCGATTTAAACTTCCTCGGATCGAATACCGGCAATCTGATGAGCTTCATGCCGTCGAACGCACCGATCATGATCGCGGTGGCGGTCGTGGTCTTCGCGTTGCTTCTGGCGTTGTCGGTGTTCCTCAACCATATCGACGCCCGCCATGGGCGCATGGTCCGCAGCTCCAATCCCGGTCTTGCTGCGGTAAGCCGACTCCTGCTGATCATCCTTCCAAGCCTTGGATTCGGTCTGTATATCGCGCAGGTCGGTACGGTGGATTCCTGGGCGTATACGATGTCCCGCGCGATGGGGGACACGCCGTCCATGTGGGATTCCGTATATGACGCCCAGCGCAACGGCCCCGTCGTCTCCTTTGTGCGCCAGCTCAACCCGAAAATCATGTCGGAACCAAGCGATTACAGCGAGGAGACCATGAAGGAGGTCGCCGCCCGCTACGAGAAGGCGGCCGAGGAGATCAACGAGACCCGCAGCGCGAACATGACCGACAGCACGGTGATCTACGTGCTGTCCGAATCGTTCTCGGACCCGTCCCGCGTTCCTGGGCTGAAAGTCAATAAAGATGCGATGCCCAACATCCGTTCCGTGAAGGAATCCACCACGTCAGGACTGATGCTTTCCTCCGGATATGGCGGAGGCACGGCGAATCTCGAATACATGGGATTGACGGGCCTGTCCATGGCCAATTTCGATTCGTCGCTGACCAGTCCGTACCAGCAGCTCGTGCCTAGCGAGCATTGGACTCCGACTATCAACCAGATGTGGGGGTCGGCGGAGAACTCCATCGGTCTGCATCCGTATGAGCCGTCCATGTACTCGCGCGCCATCAACTATAAGAAGTTCGGCTTCTCCCACTTCTACACGCTTCAGGGCGAGGATATCATCTCGCATCAGGACACGATCGATGATTCCCCGTATGTTTCCGATGAGGCCACCTATAAGAGCACGCTCGAGGAAGTGCAGAAAACCGACGGAAACCAGTTCCTGCAGGTCATCACTATGCAGAACCACATGCCGTACAAGAACTGGTATAAGAACAACGAATTCAAGGTGAGCTCCACCGATTCGTCGCAGCCGCTCGAGGAGGATGAGACCGAATCGATCGAAACCTACGCCAAGGGCGTGGAACTGACGGACACGGCCACACAGGAGTTCCTCGACGAGCTCGACAAGATCGACAAGCCGATCACCGTGGTCTTCTACGGCGACCATCTGCCAGGAATCTATTCCACGGCCAGCGATGACGACGACAATTCGCTCGACCTGCATCTGACCGACTACTTCATCTGGTCCAACAAGGCGTCCGAATCCAAGGGGAACCAGATTTCCAATGCCGAATATTCGTCGCCGAACTTCTTCGTGGCCCAGGCCGCAGAACACATGGATGCCAAAGTGTCGCCGTACTTGGCATTCCTCACGCTCATGCATTCCAAGATCGCGGCCATGGAACCGCCGGTCGTCAACAACATTCAGGGATGGGACCGCATTCCTGAAGGTCAGAACATCTATCTGGACTCCGACGGCAAACCTATGGCTGAATCAGATTTCGACGACGAGACCAAGCAGTTGCTTGAGGACTACAAGCTGATTCAGTACGACATCACCGCAGGAAAGAACTATCTGAAATCCACCGATTTCATGAATCTTCCGTAGGGGTTCGGTATTGTTGTGCGAATAAAACGGACCCGCGGTTCGAATGGAGTTTCTTTCTGACCATTCGAACCGCGGGTCTGTTTCATCTACACACGGCTATTGCCGACTGAGGAGCAACGCTGCCAACACGGTTGGTTGAATGCGTTGCGATGTGTGTGGTGGCGAGGCGCACCGAGGGAAGGCGTACGAAGGTACGTCGACCGAGGAGCAACGCTGCCAACACACCATTGCTACGCATTCAAGGCTTTGGCACCGATGTCGTGACGATAGAACATCCCCTTGGTATCGAGCTTGTCGATGATTTCGTAGACCTTGTCCTGCGCATCCTTGATGCTGGGCGCGCTGGTTTCGACGAACAGCACGCGGCCGGAGCTGGCTACGAGTCCGTTTTCGCCGTTGGCCACGCCCGCGTAGTACACGTGGGAGTCCTCGTCGACCGGAATCTGTGGGATTGCGGCGCCCTTGACCACGTCAACGGGGTAGCCTTCGGCTGCGAGCACCACGCCGAGGGTGGCGTTGTCGTTGTCCCAGGTGAATTCCGGGGTTTTGCCGTTGAGGATCGCGTTGATGCCTTCGCCGAGGTCGGAGGTGAGCTTCGGCAACACGACTTCGGTTTCCGGATCGCCGAAACGTGCGTTGAATTCGATGACCTTCGGGCCGTCTGCCGTGGCGATGAGACCGGCGTAAAGGATGCCGGTGAAGGGGGTTCCTTCGTCGGCCATGGCCTGAACGGTCGGCTTGACGATGGTTTCGATGGCGGTGTCCACCACATCCTGGCCGATCTGCGGCACCGGGCTGTATGCTCCCATGCCGCCGGTGTTCGGCCCCTTGTCGCCGTCATAGGCGCGCTTGTGGTCCTGGGAGATCGGCATCGGCCAGAAGTCGGTTCCGTTGACGAAGCTCATCAGGGAGAATTCCTGACCTTCGAGGAAGTCCTCGATCACCACTTTCGCGCCGGCGTTGCCGAAGCGGTGGTCCACGAAGATGTCGTCGAGCGCGGCGAGCGCGGTTTCCTCGTCCATGGCTACGGTGACGCCCTTGCCTGCGGCGAGTCCGTCGGCCTTGATCACGATCGGGGCGCCGTGTTCGCGTACGTAGGCGCTGGAGAGTTCAAGGTCTTCGAAGGTCTGATACTTCGCGGTCGGAATGTTGTGGCGTTCCATGAGCTGCTTGGCGAAGTCCTTGGATCCTTCGATCTGCGCGGCGGCCTTGCTGGGGCCGAACGCTTTGATGCCGGCCTGTGCGAAATCGTCGACGATGCCTTCAATGAGCGGAACTTCCGGGCCTACGAACACCCAGTCGTAGCCGTTGCTTTTCACGAATTCGATGAGTGCCGCATGGTTGGACGGGCTGATTTGGCTGATGTGGATGCCGTCGAGTTCCATGCCCGGATTGCCGGGGGCCACGGTGACTTCGCTGACGCTGCCTCCGCGGGTGAGTGCGTGGGCAATCGCGTGTTCGCGTGCGCCGGAGCCGATGACCAGGACCTTCATGTTTCCTCCTATATTGCCTTGGTGGCGATGCTGCTGGAAGTTGATGAAGGGGTGGCCCGTTTGCGGTGCCACCCCTGTGATGTGTTGTTACTGCAGTTCGACGTCGTCGTTGGTCTTCTTGACGATGTTGCCGAGCACGTAGCCGGCTTCGCCGTTGGACTTGAGCAGTTCCATGGTCTTGTCGGCGTCCTGCGCGTCGACGGCCAGCACCATGCCGATGCCCATGTTGAAGATGTTGAACATTTCCATATGGTCGATTTCGCCGGCCTTCTCAAGTACGTCGAAGATCGGCAGGATCGGCCAGGAGCCGAGGTTGATGTGCGCGGCGAGTCCGTCCGGAATCATACGCGGAATGTTTTCGATGAAGCCGCCGCCCGTGATGTGCGCGACGCCCTTGACCACGCCCGCCTTGAAGAGCGGGGAGAGGGCCTTCACGTAGATCTTGGTCGGGGTGAGCAGCACGTCGCCGAGCTTCGCGCCGTCCAGTTCCTCCAGTTCGGTGTCCACGGTGTATCCGGCTTTTTCGAACAGGGCCTTGCGCACGAGGGAGAATCCGTTGGAGTGCACGCCGGTGGACGGCAGACCGATGAGCACGTCGCCTTCGGCGATGGTGGAGCCGTCGACGATCGCGGACTTTTCGGCGACACCCACGGCGAAGCCGGCGAGATCGTATTCGTCTTCGTCGTACATGCCCGGCATTTCAGCGGTTTCGCCGCCGATCAGGCCGGCTCCGGCCTGCACGCAACCGTCGGCCACGCCGGACACGACCTGTTCGAGCAGTGCCGGATCGTTCTTGCCACAGGCGATGTAATCCAGGAAGAACAGCGGTTCCGCGCCCTGGGCCGCGATGTCGTTGACGCACATCGCCACGCAGTCCACGCCGATGGTGTCATGCTTGTCGGCCATCTTGGCCACGACCAGCTTGGTGCCGACGCCGTCGGTGCCGGAGATCAGCACCGGTTCCTTGTATCCGAGGGAAGCCAGGTCGAACAGTCCTCCGAAGCCGCCGATGCCGCCCACCACGCCGGGACGGTTGGTGCGCGCCACGTGGGACTTGATGCGCTTGACGACCTCATAACCGGCTTCGACGCTTACGCCGGCTTCCTCATATGCTTTTGGCATATCAAACCTTTCTAGGTTTTGTTGTTCTTCTTGGGTTTTGAAGCAATGGAGCGGGTTCCGCGCGTTTTTCCGCCGTGCGGAACCCGAACGATCATTCCTGTTCCTGCTGTTGGGGATGCGTCTGGTATTCGTTGCCTTCGTACTTGCTCTTGTACAGGGCGAATTCAGGCAGGCGCACACGGTCCTCGGGGGTGAGTGACTTCAGGAAGTCCTCCTCGTAGTCGGCGAGCGCGGTGGGGTAGTCGCCGTTGAAGTAGGCGACGCACAGGCCGCCGTATGGCGCGTCCGCGTTCAGTCCGATGGAGTCGACGAGGCCGTCGAGGGAGAGGAATGCCAGGGAGTCGGCGCCGATGAAGTCGCGGATCTCTTCGACGGACTTCTTCGATGCGATGAGCTCCTTGGTGGTGGAGATGTCGATGCCGTAGAAGCAAGGGTATTTCAGCGGCGGGGAGCTGATGCGCATGTGCACTTCGGCCGCGCCGGCTTCCTTGAGCAGCTGTACGATTCGCTTGGACGTGGTGCCGCGCACGATGGAGTCGTCGATGACGATCACGCGCTTGCCTCGGACCACGCTGTTCACGGCGGAGAGCTTCATGCGTACGCCTTGTTCGCGCAGTTCCTGCGTCGGCTGGATGAAGGTTCGTGCCACGTACTGGTTTTTGATCAGGCCCATTTCGTTGGGCAGTCCGGCGGTTTCCGCGTAGCCGGATGCCGCGGACAGCGAGGAGTTGGGCACGCCGATGACCATGTCGGCTTCGACGGGCGATTCTTGCGCCAGGCGGGCGCCCATGCGCTTGCGGGCCGAATGCACGTTTACGCCGTAGATGTCGGAGTCCGGGCGTGCGAAGTAGATGAATTCCATCGAGCAGATGGCCAGCTGGGTCTGGTCGGTGTACTGCACGATCTCATAGCCGTCGTCGTTGACCACGACGATTTCGCCCGGTCGGATGTTGCGTACCAGTTCGGCTCCGGCGATGTCGAGCGCGCAGGTCTCGGATGCGAGCACGTAGGCGCCGTTCTTCATCTTGCCCAGGGAGAGCGGGCGGAAGCCGTTCGGGTCGAGCGCGCCGATCATGGCGTTTTCGGTCATGATCAGGTAGGCGAAGCCGCCGTGCACGGTGTTGAGCGCTTCCTTGAGCTTGTCGATGAGGGTGGGCTGGGTGGAGCGGCGCAGCAGGTGCATGAGCACTTCGGTGTCGGAGTTGGAGTGGAAGATCGCGCCTTCGTTCTCCAGCTGACGCCTCAGGGACGGGCAGTTCGTCAGATTGCCGTTGTGGCACAGTGCCATGTCTCCGTCGTGGAATCGGAAGATGAATGGCTGGATGTTGTCGGTGCCTCCGGATCCCGCGGTGGCGTAACGCACGTGGCCGATCGCCCTGGATCCCTTCAGACGTTCGATTTCGCGTTCGTCGCCGAATACCTGGGTCAGCAGACCCTTTCCGCGATGACCGATGAGTTGACCGTTATCATTGGAGACAATGCCGGCACCCTCCTGACCTCGATGCTGCAACGCGTGCAGTCCGAAGTAGGTGAGTCGTGCGGCGTCGGGATGGCCCCAGACGCCGAAAATACCGCATTCCTCGTGGATGTCTTCGAGTTCAGCTGACAAGCCAAAGCTCCTTCCGAAAAACCATGGAGACAAGGGGTTCGCTACCGTTCAACCCTACCAACCGGCGGCTACAACCGACGTTTTGCGGGGCGTCCCGCCGATGACTGATCCAACACGGATTTCGAACACCTGTTCGAATTACTGGTATGCTGGAATGAAATGGATCGTCCGGGTTCTGAACGATCCTGCGAGGCATTGCGGAAGGAGGTCGCATGACGCAACGCACGTATGTCGCCATCGATCTGAAATCCTTCTATGCGTCGTCGGAATGCGTGGAGCATGGTTTCGCTCCGTTATCCACGCATCTTGTGGTGGCGGACGAGCGCCGTACCGACAAGACCATTTGCCTGGCGGTCTCTCCGTCGCTCAAGGAATACGGTCTGCCTGGGCGGGCGCGGCTGTTCGAGGTGAAGGCGAAACTCAGGGAGATCAACGCCGCGCGCCGCGCGAAGGCGCCCGGCGGCGTGCTGGTCGGCGAATCGTATGACGTCCGTGAACTTGAATCCAATCCGAATCTGGCGGCCGGGGTGTTCATAGCGCGTCCGCGCATGTCGCACTATCTTGAAACGAGCGCGAAGATCTACGGCATCTACCTCAAATACGTGTCCGCACAAGACATTCACGTCTATTCGATCGATGAGGTGTTCATGGATGTGACATCCTATCTGCGCGCGTATGGCAAAGGCGTGCTTGAGATGACGCGTGAGATGATACGAAACATCCACGAACAGACCGGCATCACCGCCACGGCCGGCATCGGCACGAACATGTATCTGGCCAAAGTGGCCATGGACATCGTGGCGAAGCATATCCAGGCCGGTGAGGACGGCATCCGCATCGCGCAATTGGACGAGATGTCATATCGGCGGTTGCTGTGGAACCACCGTCCGCTCACCGATTTCTGGCGGGTGGGGCGCGGTTACGCGAAAAAGCTGGAAGCCCAAGGGCTGATGACCATGGGTGATATAGCGAGATGCTCCATCGGACGGGCCGACGAATACTACAACGAGGACCTGCTGTACCGAATGTTCGGCGTCAACGCGGAACTGCTCATCGACCATGCCTGGGGTTGGGAACCGTGCACGATCGCCGATATCAAGGCATACAAGCCGGCCGGCCACAGCATGAGCTCCGGCCAGGTGCTCACCGGCGCGGTCGGTTTCGAAACGGCATGTCTCATCGCTCGCGAAATGGCGGACTCGTTATCGTTGGACCTGGTGGCCAAAGGCGTACGGGCCGGACGGATGGGACTGATGGTCGGATACGACACCGCCAGCCTCGACCCGAAACGACTCGGGGACTGCGGAACGCCGGAACTGACGGCGATCGCGGAACGCGCGGCGTCCGAATACGACGGCCCCGTCTCCCTCGACCATTACGGTAGGAGGGTTCCCAAGCCCGCTACCGGATCCGTCGGATTGGGGGAGTATACGTCATCCACATCCCGCATCTGCGAAGCCGTCGACGAACTGTTCCGTTCGATTGCGGATCGCCGGCTGCTGATACGACGGCTGAACGTGGTCGCATCGGAACTGGCCACCGAAGAGGAACTGGCCGAACGACGAACCGTTCCCGACTACACCCAACCCGACCTGTTCACGGCCCTGCAGGAGGATGAACGGCCGCAAGATACTGCGGATAGTGCTGTCCGCGACGAATCGGAAACGGACGAACGTCACATGCAGCAAACCATTCTCGACATCAAACGCAAGTTCGGGAAAAACGCCGTCATCAAAGGCATGGACCTCTTCGGCGACGCCACCGGTATGCAACGCAACAATCAGATCGGAGGACATGCCGCATGAGCCTGCAGCGCACCAATCGCTACGACGACATCATCAATCTGCCGCATCACCAATCAAAAACACATGCCCACATGAGCATGCACAATCGTGCCGCCCAATTCATGCCTTTCGCCGCGCTGACCGGATACGACGATGTGATCGAGCATACGGCGCTCGCCAACGAGGAGGCCGTCGAACGGGCCAACGCCCCCGTCGACGTGACGGACGGCTATATGCCCGCCTGAGCCGTGTGCCCGAAGCCGATGGAGGCGTGCGTGTGTTTCGTGTTCGCCCGGCCTATTCCGGCATGGGATATGCATCATGCATCAGGGAGGAGAAGCTTTCGCTTGCCATGCCGTAGAACGCGCCGAGCAGCAGTTGCAGTGCCAGGTCGTGCGGCAGGTCGTTGTCGCTTGCGAGTGAGGCGAGCAGCCCCTCGAATTTCTCTGGCATGCTGTTCCATATCGAAGACATTTCCTGCAAGGTCAGCAGTTTCGTCGCCAGTTCGGGGAATTTCGGTGATGATAGTAGCCGATTGATGGTGGCGGTACGGTATTCGGGCATGGGA
>CAVBVU010000020.1:0-20759 GCA_963598975.1 Anaerovoracaceae bacterium | reverse complement strand
CACATCTTCGATCGGCATCAGGAACGGCTTGTCCAGATCGTGGGTCGGGGTCGGGATGTACTCGTCGACGGACTTCATGAGTTCCTTGACGGACTCAACCCACTTGTCGTGATCCGCGGCGTCGTCGTGCAGAGCGCCGTAAGCGGAGGTGTGGATGACCGGGCAGTCGCGATCGAAGCCGTTTTCCTCGAGGAGGTCACGGACCTCTTCCTCAACGAGCTCGATGAGCTCTTCGTCCTCGACCATATCGCACTTGTTCAGAGCGACGAGGATGCGCGGCACGCCCACCTGACGAGCGAGCAGCACGTGCTCGCGGGTCTGAGCCATCGGGCCGTCGGTGGCGGCCACAACGAGGATAGCGCCATCCATCTGGGCAGCGCCGGTGATCATGTTCTTCACGAAGTCGGCGTGGCCCGGGCAGTCGACGTGAGCGTAGTGACGCTCAGCGGTCTGGTACTCGATGTGGGCGATGTTGATGGTGATACCACGCTGCTGCTCTTCCGGAGCGGCGTCGATCTGGTTGAAGTCGTAAGCCGGGTTGACATCCGGGTACTCTTCGTGCAGAACCTTGGAGATGGCTGCGGTCAGGGTGGTCTTACCGTGATCGACGTGGCCGATGGTACCAATGTTAACGTGCGGCTTAGTACGCTCGTACTTTTCCTTTGCCATGTGTTTTGTCCTCCTGGACGTCTCGTAGTAAGCCTTGAACCCTTGTCAAGGCACTCGCTACATTTTACTGGGTTTGACGGGTTTGTGCCACTTTGGAGCCCGAACCCAGTCAGCGCTACAAAATACTAGCGCTGACTGGAGACAGTTTCCACTTAAGCGGCAGCGCGTGTCACTCGCCGCGCTGGGCCTTGATGATCTCGTCGGCGACGTTCTTCGGAACCTCGGCGTAGGAGTCCATCTGCATGGTGAACATTGCACGGCCCTGGGTCTTGGAGCGAAGGTCGCCGATGTAGCCGAACATCTCGGACAGCGGAACCTTGGCGTCGATGACCTTGACACCGGTGGAGTCGTTCATGGACTGGATGGAACCACGACGGGCGTTCAGATCGCCCATCACGTCGCCCATGTACTCTTCCGGAGTACGCACTTCCACGGCCATGATCGGCTCGAGGATGACCGGCTTGGCCTTCGGGGCAGCTTCCTTGAAGCACATGGAACCTGCGATCTTGAAGGCCATTTCGGAGGAATCGACGTCGTGGACCTGACCGTCGGTGACGGTTGCCTTGACGCCGACCACCGGGAAGCCGGCGAGCACGCCGGATTCCATGGCTTCCTGCACACCAGCATCGATGGAAGGAATGAATTCCTTGGTGATGTGGCCGCCGGTGACCTCGTTGGCGAACTCGTAGGTCTCGCCTTCCTCGGTGTTGAGCGGCTCGAAGTTCATCAGGACCTTTGCGAACTGGCCGGAACCACCGGTCTGCTTCTTGTGCGTGTATTCCTGGTTCATGACGGCCTTGCGGATCGTCTCGCGGTATGCAACCTGCGGGTTACCGACGTTGCATTCCACCTTGAATTCACGACGCATACGGTCGACGATGATGTCGAGCTGAAGCTCGCCCATGCCGGAGATCAGGGTCTGGCCGGACTCTTCGTCGGTCTTGACCTGGAAGGTCGGATCCTCGTCGGACAGCTTCGCCAGAGCGATGCTCATCTTCTCCTGATCGGCCTTGGTCTTCGGCTCGACGGCGACCTCGATCACCGGATCCGGGAAGGTCATGGACTCGAGGGAAATCGGAGCCTTCTCATCGCACAGGGTGTCGCCGGTGGTGACGTTCTTCAGACCAACGAAGGTGTAGATGTTGCCGGCTTCTGCTGCGTCGACCGGGTTCTCCTTGTCGGCGTGCATCTGGAAGATCTTGCCGACGCGTTCCTTCTTGCCCTTGGTGGAGTCGAAGACGTTGTCGCCCGGCTTGACGGCGCCGGAGTAGACGCGCACGAACACGAGCTTGCCGTAGAACGGGTGGGTGGAGATCTTGAAGACCAGAGCGGAGAACGGATCGTCGGCGGTAGGCTTACGATCGATCTCGATGGACTCGTCCTTCGGGTCGAAGCCGACGATGGACGGAACGTCCTCCGGGCTCGGCAGGTAGTCGACGACGGCGTCCAGCATCGGCTGAACACCCTTGTCCTTGAATGCGGAGCCGCACAGCACCGGGTAAGCCTCACGGTTGATGGTGAGCTTGCGGATACCGGTACGGATCTCCTCTTCGGTCAGTTCGCCGGACTCGAGGTACTTCTCGAGCAGGGCTTCATCGGACTCGGCAACCTGGTCGAGCAGCTCAGCACGATATTCCTCGGCCTTGTCCTGCAGGTCGGCCGGGATATCGGTGGTGTCGTAGTGAGCACCCATATCGCCCTTGACGTCGTTCCAGACGTAGGCCTTCATGCGGATCAGGTCGACGACGCCGGCGAAGTCGTTCTCAGCGCCGATCGGCAGCTGCACGACGAGCGGGGTCGCACCTAGCTTGGTCTTGATGGTGTCGACGGAGTAGTAGAAGTCAGCGCCGAGCTTGTCCATCTTGTTGATGAAGCAGATACGCGGAACGCCGTACTTGTCGGCCTGACGCCACACGGTTTCGGACTGCGGCTCCACACCTTCCTTGCCGTCGAACACGGCGACAGCACCATCGAGCACTCGCAGGGAGCGCTCCACCTCGGCCGTGAAGTCCACGTGGCCCGGGGTGTCGATGATGTTGATCTGGAACTTCTGCTTCACGTCATGAGTCTGACGGTTCCAGAAGCAGGTGGTAGCTGCGGACTGAATGGTGATGCCGCGCTCCTGCTCCTGAGCCATGAAGTCCATCGTCGAGGCGCCGTCGTGGGTCTCGCCGATCTTGTAGTTCTTGCCGGTGTAGTACAGGATACGCTCGGTGGTGGTGGTCTTACCAGCATCGATGTGAGCCATGATGCCGATATTACGGATCTGGTTGAGATCATTAAGCACGTCTAGTGCCATGATTGTTCCTTAACTCTCGTTCTCGACTAATTACCAGCGGTAATGAGCGAAGGCCTTGTTGGCCTCTGCCATCTTGTGGGTGTCCTCGCGGCGCTTGACGGAAGCACCGAGGCCGTTGGAGGCATCGAGGATCTCGTTGGCCAGGCGCTCAGCCATGGTCTTCTCACGACGAGCGCGGGAGAAATCGGTCAGCCAGCGCAGGGACAGGGTGTTGGCACGAGCCGGCTTCACCTCGACCGGAACCTGGTAGGTAGCGCCACCGACGCGGCGGGAGCGAACCTCGAGGGACGGACGGATGTTGTCGAGAGCGCGCTTGAGGACTGCCACCGGCTCCTGATCGGTCTTTTCCTTGACCATATCGAGAGCGGAGTAGACGATGTCTTCAGCGATCGACTTCTTGCCGTCGAGCAGAATCTTGTTGATGAGCTGTGCCACAACGGTGGAACCGTAGATCGGATCCGGCAGCAGCTGATGCTTCTTGGAAGGTCCTTTACGTGACATATCTCTTACTTCGCCTTCTTTGCTCCGTACAGGGAACGACCCTGCTTGCGGTCCTTAACACCCTGGGTATCGAGGGCGCCACGCACGATGTGGTAACGAACACCCGGCAGATCCTTGACACGGCCGCCGCGGACGAGCACGATGGAGTGCTCCTGCAGGTTGTGGCCTTCGCCCGGGATGTAAGCGGTGACTTCCACGCCGGAGCTCAGACGCACACGAGCGACCTTACGCAGTGCCGAGTTCGGCTTCTTCGGGGTGGTGGTGTAAACACGGGTGCACACGCCACGGCGCAGCGGGCTTCCCTTCAGTGCCAAAGTCTTGGACTTCTTCGGCTTTGCCTGACGTCCCTTACGGACGAGCTGTTCAATAGTAGGCAACTTGAATTCTCCGATTCAGTGATTTCTCTTGTCTTCGTGTGACCGCCGCACTGCACCCACACTTCACGACACTGAATCGTACGACACCGAATCGTAAAGATAGCCACAGTCCACCGGCCCGATGGCCCTTCCCTCTCTCACCGCCGCATTACTGCGCGTGATACTCTCGAGTTCCGGGATATCCCAACCCGCACGCCTGTTACATAAGGCATGCCGTTGGCACACACGAATTACTAGTATACGGCGGCGCTGGACATTCCCGCGCCGCCGTGTTTTCCTTCCGGCTTTCTTATGCCGTCCGTTGCTGTCCGTTGTTGTCCGGTTACTTGATGGAGATGGTCTGCGACAAGGTATGCGATTCTCCTGCTGCGATGTTGACCGAACGATCGCGGTTCGCCACGGCCTCCACACATACGAAATCGCGCCACTCGCCTTCCTGCAGATCTCCGATGGCGTTGCCGTTCTTCTCTCCGGGATTCCAGACCACGGTCTGCTCGGAACCTTCCTTGGCGATTACCAGAGTGCGGCCGAGCACGTCATCCTTCACTTCCAGCGTGTCCTCGGAGTAGTAGATGCGGTCGACCAGACCGTTGAACGACACCGGCTCGCCATCGCTTTCACACAGGGGATCGCCGTCAAGCGTGGTGTCGAGGTACGATGCGTGCTCAAGACCCAGCACTTGGGCGCGTTCGGCGTCGGCGACATGCAGATACGTATGCAAGGCGGCTTCGTATGTAAGCGGTTCCGCTCCGTCGTTGGTCACCGTCAGGCTCATGGTCAGGCTTTCCTTGGCCGAAATCTCATATACCGCGTGAAATCGCGGATTCGGACCGGAGACAAACTGGGCAAGAATCGACTCGTCGACCTGGCTGCTGTCCATCTCGTAACGCAGTTTGGATTGCGTGGAGCCGGCAGCGTCGAATTTCCAGAAACTCACGCGAGCGAAACCGTGCTTCGGCTTCTTGGACGCCACATGGCCGTTCTCGAATCCGGAGTTGAACCACGGAAAGATGATCGGCACTCCCCCACGAACGGCCTTGCCTTCGTTGAGATAGATGGCGTTCGGACACCATACCACGGCCTGCTGGCCCTTCGGCGCCCACTTGAGCACGTGCGCACCATAATCGCTGACCATGGCGGACGAGGTTTCATTGTCGATATTGCGGACTGTGAATGTTTCAACCATGACTCCACTATACGAGGTTGCGACTTCGGACACTTCAAAGCACATACTCCAAGAAACGATCAGACTTCTTCCGCGGCTTCTCACCCCACCCACTATTCCCATACACACGCAACGACCCGCATTTGCGACGTTTTGGACATACCGGCCCTCGACTGCTATACCCATACATTCGCAACGGCTCGCATTTGCGGCGTTTTGAGAATACTGGCGTCCGTCGGACATACCCATACGTCCGCAACAACCCGCATTCGCGACTGTTCGGGAATAGTCAAGCTCGGCCAGTATTCCCGTACCGCCGGAATCATGTTTTTGCTACGATCGGAACGCATCGAACCACCATCATTCCCATACATTCGACTGTGAGAACAACGCCTCTTGCGGCTTTCCTCGAATTCCAGCCGCGAGAATTGACACACAAGTCCGAGAAACGCCCCTATCTCCCAGTTTGTGCGCGACCCCACACCAAACCACACTGACACACAAACCACAAATCGTTGGAAAATAGCCGTTTTCATATCACATAAAAACAACAGGACACAGTAACACACACCCCTTTTCGACCACAACCCACGAAATACAGGCGTATCTCCGAGTTGCGCACGGCTTATGTCACGACCATCTCGATATACGAACCATAAATCGTCAGAAAATGGACATTCCTGCATTGCACAAAAAAGCAAGTCATGATGAGTGCACCTCTTACGACCACAACCTGCGAATACAGGCGCATCTCCGAGTTGCGTGCGAAAGAAAAGACGAGAAATGCGCGCAGGAGACGACCAAGGGCCGATTACATGGGAAATAGCAAGTCACAATCGCCTCAGTCCGTCAGATTTGGCCATGATAATCAGACAATCGTCAAACGACACCCCGCATACACATGCCGAGCCCAGAATTCCACGATTCCACAGGTAGGTATGAAACAGACCACAAGGGCCCGTACGGAATATTCGGCATTCCCAACCGGTAGGATGGCGGCATCGAGCAGAACGAATTCCACGCCGGCGCACGATACCCAAACGACATCCCATACTCACATTCTTGTTCATAGAGCACAAAATAAGGACGTCTCAACAAATACCGGCATACATTCACAATCATTTTCTGATCGCCGTATGAGGCTGCTCCATGAATTCCGGATAAACAAGGAAGTGGCCCGGCGGCCAATCTGACCACCGAGCCACTTCACTCGGAAAGGAGGTTTCTTCCGTCTATCGCGCGCCACCTTGCGCGCTTCCAAAACTACCGATCTTGCGGCCCGGCGCATTCACCGTGCTACCTCATCGCCGCCTTCACGAATCGCTTTTTCAATTATTCTTCAGTTATCACCATATTCAGTTATCTCGAAGGCGTTGCGCCCGGACCATACAGCCAACGACGCTTCGTTACGACCTGGCGAAGACTCGTCCGATCCATAACTCCGGCCTTCAGTGAACAGTATACCTCGAAACCGCACACGAAACACTGCCGAAACCCTCTTAAATCCCAATAATTCCAACGTTTCTTTACATTTGAGCAAAAACAACAGAAGCGCACATCACAGCCCAGCACACCCATCAAAAGCGAACATCCCCTGAACCGTTCTGCGCGATTCAGGGGATGTTCACCCGTCTACTGCGTGACGATCAGACGTCACTTGCCCGCTTCAGCCGCAACAGGCTTGGCAAGATCGAGCGCTGAACCCTTCTCACCGTTATCGGAATCCGGATGAATCTGATGCCTGTCGTCATGTTCACGCCACCAGCTGGACAGCACCGAACCGGAGATGTTGTGCCACACGCTGAAGAAGGTGGACGGCACGGCCGCCAGCGGATTGGACGCGAACGACGTCAGAGCCAGCGTGGCACCCAAGGCGGAATCCTGCATGCCCACCTCGAAAGTGATGGCCTTCTGCTGCGCGTAGCGGAAACCCTTCGGATACACCTTGTACATCAGCTTGGAGAATCCGAAGCCCAACGCGTAACCGCACAGGTTATGCAGTATGACCACCGGAATGGCCAACAGCGAGGTACCCACGAACAGCTTCGGGCCGTTGGCAGCGACCACCACGCCGATGATGAGCAGAATGGCGACCTGGGAGACAATCGGCAGGGCCACCGTGATCTTCTCGATCTTCTCCTTGAACACGGCATGGCAGATCACACCGAGGGCGATCGGGAAAAGCACCACCTTGACCGCGTTGAGGAACAGCGATTCGACCGGCACCGTCACATACTGGGAGGCCAGCCACTGCATCAGCAGAGGAATCATGAACGGGGCGCATAACGTGGAAAGGATGCCGATGGACACATCCAGCGCCACATCGCCACGGCTCAGATAGCTCATCACATTGGACGAGGTGCCGGACGGGCAGCAGCCGACCAGAATCACACCAACCGCCAACGCGCCGTCAAGACGGAATATCCAGCACAGCAGCACCGCGATGAGCGGCATGATCACGAAGTGGGCCACAGTGCCGACAATCACCATCAGCGGCTGGGTAAGGATGCGCTTGAAATCATCAAGCGTCAGCGTCAAGCCCATACCGAACAGCACGATGCCCAGGAAATAGCCGGTATAGGACTTGCCCCATAGACTGGCTTGGGGAACGAAATAGTTGAACACCGCCCACACAATCACAATTGCGGTGAACCATTTGGTGAGCCAATCACCAAAAGCCTTGATTTTTTGCATTTCTCTCTCGATTCAGCGAATGCGACGCATTCGATACATCAATTTCAATATCGCTTCGATTGCTCGACACAACCTATGCCAACGTACACCACGTGCATGGCACGGCACCGATATGACCAAGCTATGAACGACTTCCCACCGATGCAACACGCCGAAGTGTACATATTCCAAATCTCGTGTATAGTATTCACCTGTTGCGCTTCCTCAGGAAGTGAAAACATGGTGGCTATAGCTCAGTTGGTAGAGCATCTGATTGTGGTTCAGAAGGTCGCGCGTTCGAGCCGCGTTAGCCACCCCAACGAAACCTCGGGATGTCCTTCCGAGGTTTTTTGTTATTCTCAAACCGCACACCGTCCGAAATTCCCGACAAGACATAAGGCGAAGGAGCGACCATGCTGTCTTTCGAAAACGACTATTCGTCGATCGCAACACCGGAAATCATCGCAAGGCTTGCGCAGAGCGCGTCCAACCAATACCCCGGGTACGGCAACGACGACGTATGCGAAGAAGCGAAGCGCAAGATCCGGGAAGCCTGCGCATGCCCCGACGCCGAAATCTTCTTCCTGGTCGGCGGCACGCAGACCAATCAGACCGTCATCGATTCCATCACCCCGCAGTATGCGGGCGTCGTGGCGGCGGACACCGGCCATGTGAACGTGCATGAGGCCGGAGCCATCGAAGCGACCGGACACAAGGTGCTCACGCTCCCCCACCATGACGGAAAGATAGACGCGGCCGAACTCGACGAATACTGCGCCACCTTCTACGCCGACGCCAACCACACCCACATGGTGTTCCCGGGAAGCGTCTACATCTCCCAGGCGACCGAATACGGAACCCTGTACACACTTGCCGAGCTCGAAGCCATCCACGAGATATGCGTGAAGTACGACATGCCGCTGTTCATCGACGGCGCGCGACTCGGCTATGCGTTGACCGCCACCGGCAACGACGTGACGCTTGAGGACATGGCACGCATCGCGGACGTGTTCTACATCGGAGGAACCAAGGTGGGAGCCATGTTCGGAGAGGCCGTGGTGTTCACGCACGGCAACATGCCGAAGAACTTCGTGACGCTCGTCAAGCAGCATGGTGCGCTGCTCGCCAAGGGATGGCTCCTCGGATTGCAGTTCGACACGCTGTTCACCGACAACCTGTATCTCAACATCGCGCGTCACGCCAACGATGCGGCCGACCGCATCCGCGCAGTGCTGACGGAACGCGGCTACACGCTGACCTTCGACGCACCGACGAACCAGATATTCATCACACTCGACAACGAAACCTCCGAACGTCTGCAGCGCGATGTGCGCCTCGGATTCATGGAAAAGGCCGACGACACGCATACCGTCATGCGCATCTGCACGAGTTGGGCCACCACGGACGAGCAGGTCGAGGAGCTCATCAAGCTGCTCTGAACGTATTCGGGCGTTCGAGCGCGGAAAAATCCCATGCCGACGGCACAACAAGATGGCACAGCAAGATGGCACAATAAGAACCATGACTGAAGACAATCGTGCATTGGGCACTCCCCTTGGCAAGCATCCGACCCGCGTTCTGTTCCTAGGCTCAGGCGAACTGGGCAAGGAAGTGACGCTGGAACTCATGCGGCTGGGCGCATGGGTATGCGCGGCGGATTCGTACGAAAACGCTCCGGCACAGCAGGTAGCGCACGAAAGCCGTGCCCTCGACATGGCGAACGCCGAACAATTGCGCGCGCTGTTCGACGAAATCCAGCCGGACATCATCGTTCCGGAAGTGGAGGCGATCGCGACCAGCGAACTGACGGACGCCGCCGAACGAGGCATACAAGTGGTGCCGAGCGCCGAAATCGCATCCATTTGCATGGATCGCGAACGACTGCGCGTTTTGGCGCATGAGGAACTGGGTCTGCCCACCACTCCGTACCGTTTCGCCGGATCCATCGAAGAGCTCCGCGCGGGAGCTGAAACCGTGGGATATCCGTGCGTGGTCAAGCCGATCATGAGCTCGTCCGGCCATGGCCAGTCCATCGTGCGCTCCGCCGATACGATCGACGCCGCATGGGTCGAGGCCCAGGAAGGACGACGCGCTCACGATGAAGGAGACGTCTCCCGCGTAATCGTCGAGGCGCTGGCTCCGCTCGACTACGAGCTGACCGTGCTGACCGTAAGCTCATGCGTTGGAATCGTGACCTGCGCGCCGATCGGACAGCGTCAGGAGAGCGGAGACTACCGCGAATCCTGGCAGCCGGCCTCGTTCACCGACGACGTGCTCGACCAAGCGCAGACCATCGCACGGACCGCGGTGGAAGGACTGGTGGCCAAAGCGCAGTCCTCCGGCGAGAAGGGATGGGGCGTATTCGGCGTGGAGCTGTTCGTGCTGACCGACGGTTCCGTGCTGTTCAACGAGGTCTCCCCCCGACCGCACGACACCGGCATGGTGACGATGGCATCGCAACGATTGAGCGAGTTCGCGTTGCACGCGCGTGCGATCCTCGGTCTGCCGATCACGCAGGAACATGTTGCGCTGACGCTGCCGGAAGGCGCCGTGGCCGCCAGCCATGCGATCGTGATCGCAGGCGATGGAGAAGCGGAATTCCGCAACGTCGGCGAGGCACTTCGTGAAGCCGGAACCGATCTGCGCATCTTCGCGAAGCCGGAAGTCCACGGACATCGTCGTATGGCTGTGACGTTGGCTGTAGGAAAGGATGAGACCGACGCACGAGGCAAGGCCGCTCGAGTGGCCGAATCGCTTGACGTGACCATCGTCTGAGGCCAGTGCACGACCACCGCACGACCATCGCAGGAACCACACCGCGGGGAGGCTTCAAAAACGCGCTGAAATACGCCGATTGTAGCCTCCCGTTGGTATCTTGTAACCGTCAAGTTCACCAAACTATCTACCTACCATCCTCAGGGAAAGGCGAGTAATGGAGAAGCTGGAAAAGCTCTACGAGGGCAAGGCCAAGCAACTGTACGCAACTGACGACCCGGAGGTGCTTTGGGTCGAATACAAGAACTCCGCTACCGCAGGCGACGGCGAGAAGAAGGAAGATTTCGCCGGCAAGGGCAGGCTGAACAACCTCATCACCACGCTCGTCTTCGAGCTTCTGAAGAACCGCGGAATCGAAAGCCACCTCGTGGCACGAGTCGGAGACACCTCCCAGCTGGTCAAGAAAGTCGACATGTTCCCGCTGGAGATCGTGCTCCGCAACACCGCGGCCGGCCACTTCTGCTCCCGTCTGGGCGTTGAGGAAGGCATCGACCTGAAGGAACCGGTGCTCGAATACTTCCTGAAGAACGACGACCTGCACGACCCGTTCGTGAACGACGATGATCTGGTCGCCCTTGGCACCTGCACCCGCGAGGACCTCGCCGAGATCGCACCGCTTGCCCGCCGCATCAACGAAGCACTGATCGAAATCTTCGCCAAGATCGACGTCAAGCTCGTGGACTTCAAGATCGAGATGGGCCGCACCTCCGACGGCACGCTGCTGCTCGCCGACGAGATCACCCCCGACTCCTGCCGCCTGTGGGATCAGCGCGACAAGTCCGGCAAGGTGGAGCACCTCGACAAGGATCTGTTCCGTCGAGACCTGGGCGACATCATCCCGGCATACGAGGAGATTGAAAGCCGACTGGCCCAGCTCGCCAAGTCCGAAGGCCTCGAAGTAGCCGAATAATACCTGCGAAGCCCGCATCGAGACACGAAGCCCGGTGCGGGCTCTCTTTGTTTACCCGTTAATAAACCCTGTTGAGATCTACGAAGGAGATGACACATGGTTTTCCGCGTGTATGTGGAAAAGAAGCACGGCTTTGACGTCGAAGCTCAGCAGCTCGCCAACGAGCTGAAGACCATCCTTGGCATCGAACAGCTGAAGAACGTGCGCATCGTCAATCGTTACGATGTGGAAGGCATCAGCGAGGAGCTGTTCGCACAGGCCACCCCGACCGTGTTCAGCGAGCCGCAGGTGGACAACGTGTCCGCAGACCTGCCCGACTTCGGTTCGGACACCGTGTTCGCCGTCGAATATCTGCCGGGCCAGTTCGATCAGCGAGCCGATTCCGCCAGCGAATGCATCCAGCTGATTTCCCAGGGAGAGCGCCCGACCGTGCGTTCCGCCAAGGTCTACGCGCTGGAAGGCGAGCTGAGCGAGGAAGACGTCAACGCCATCAAGCGTTACGTGATCAACCCCGTCGAAGCCCGCGAGGCCTCTTTGGAAACCAAGACCACGCTCAAGGCGCAGGTGCCCGTTCCCGGCAAGGTGGAAGTCATCGAAGGCTTCCGTTCCATGGACGACGCCGCGCTTGAGCAGTTCATCGCCGAACGTGGACTCGCCATGGATCTGGCGGATCTGCAGTTCTGCCGCGCACACTTCACCGAAGAACAGCGCGACCCGACCATCACCGAGATCAAGATGATCGACACCTACTGGTCCGACCACTGCCGCCACACCACGTTCGGCACGCAGCTCGACGAGATCACCATCGACGATGCGACCGTGAAGGCCGCGTTCGACAAGTATCTCGAGATGCGCCACGAACTCGGCCGCGACGCCAAGCCGGTGTGCCTGATGGACATGGGCACGATTGGCGCGAAGTGGCTCAAGAAGAACGGCATCCTGAAGAACCTCGACGAATCCGAGGAGATCAACGCCTGCACCGTCAAGGTGAAGGTGGACGTGAACGGCCAGGACGAGGATTGGCTGTTCCTGTTCAAGAACGAGACCCATAACCATCCGACCGAAATCGAACCGTTCGGCGGCGCTGCCACCTGCATCGGCGGCTGCATCCGTGATCCGCTTTCCGGTCGTTCCTACGTGTATCAGGCGATGCGCGTGACCGGCGCTGCCGATCCGACCGTTCCTGTGTCTGAAACGCTTGAGGGCAAGCTCCCCCAGCGCAAGCTCGTCACCACGGCGGCTTCCGGATACGCGTCCTACGGCAACCAGATTGGTCTGGCAACCGGCCAGGTGGACGAGATTTACCATCCCGGCTATGTGGCCAAGCGCATGGAAGTCGGCGCGGTCGTGGCCGCGACTCCGGCTGACCACGTTCGCCGCGAGACCCCGGCTCCGGGAGACAAGATCATTCTGCTCGGCGGCCGTACCGGACGTGATGGCATCGGCGGCGCCACCGGCTCCTCCAAGGCGCACAATGTGGAGTCGCTGGAGCTCGACGGCGCCGAAGTGCAGAAGGGCAACGCCCCGATCGAACGCAAGCTGCAGCGTCTGTTCCGCCGCGGCGACGCATGCCGTCTGATCAAGCGCTGCAACGATTTCGGCGCGGGCGGCGTGTCCGTCGCCGTCGGCGAACTCGCTGATGGTCTGTACGTGGACCTTAACAAGGTTTCCAAGAAGTACGAGGGACTGGACGGCACCGAACTGGCGATTTCCGAATCGCAGGAACGCATGGCCGTGGACGTGGCCGCCGAAGACGTGGATGAGTTCCTCGGCTACGCCAAGGAGGAGAACCTCGAAGCGGAAGTCATCGCGACCGTGACCGAAGAGCCGCGCATGACGATGACGTGGAACGGCGACACCATCGTGGACCTGTCCCGCGAATTCCTCGCTTCCAATGGCGCTCCGAAGCATCAGGTGGTGCATGTCGAAGCGCAGCATGATTACGTGACCCCGTGGGCTTCCGGCTCGCTGAACGAACGCATGCATGCCATGCTCACCGATCTGAATGTGGCGTCCAACAAGGGTCTGTCCGAACGTTTCGACTCCACCATCGGCGCGGGCACCGTGCTCATGCCGTTCGGAGGCAAGAAGCAGCTGACCCCGAACATGGCCATGGTGGCCAAGTTCCCGGTGTTCGGCGAGACCACCACCGCTTCCGCGATGGCATGGGGCTTCAACCCGTACATCATGGAACAGAACCAGTTCACGGGCGCGTACCTGTCCGTGGTCGAGTCGCTTTCCAAGCTGGTGGCCGCCGGCTTCGAACACGAGAAGGCCTATCTGAGCTTCCAGGAATACTTCGAGAAGCTGCGCGATGAGCCGGAGCGTTGGGGCAAGCCGATGGCCGCGGTGCTGGGCGCACTGATGGCCCAGATCGATCTGGGCGCGGGCGCGATCGGCGGCAAGGATTCCATGTCCGGCACGTTCGAGCAGCTCGATGTGCCTCCGACCCTGATCTCCTTCGCCGTGGCCGTGGGCAACATGAAGCGCGCCACTTCCCCGGAGTTCAAGGGAGCCGGCCACCGCGTGGTCCGCATCGCTCCTCGTTACCTGGCCGATGGCCTGACCCCGGACAAGGATGCGCTGCTGGAGACCTTCTCCACGGTTGAGGAGCTCACCGACTTCGGCGATGCGCTGGCCGTGTCCACTCCGGGCTATGGCGCCACCGCCGAGGCCGTGTTCAAGATGACGGTCGGCAACCAGATCGGCGTGAAGCTTGATGATGCCATCTCCGTGGACGACCTGTTCGCTCCGGCTTACGGTTCCTTCATCGTGGAACTGGCCGACGGAGCCAAGATCCCGGCCGTGTCCAACCTGGTGCAGGTCGGCGAAATCGGCGAGACCACCGAAGAGTACTCGTTCGTGGCAGCCTGTGAGGAGCTCGACCTGGCCGAGCTCCAGAACGCTTGGGAGGGTGGCATCGAGTCCGTGTTCCCGTACCGTTCGAAGGGCGAGGACAAGGGCAAGACCACCGAAACCGTGACTTTCGACGCACCGAAGAAGACCGTGTACACCGGTACGGGCGTTGCCAAGCCGCATGTGATCATTCCTGTGTTCCCGGGCAACAACTGCGAGTACGATTCCGCCGCCGCCTTCGAGCGCGCGGGCGCCGATGTGAGCACACTCATCGTGAACAACCTCACTCCGGCTGCCGTGGCCGAATCCACCGCGGCCTTGGTCGAGGAAATCAAGAAGAGCCAGATCATCATGATCCCTGGCGGCTTCTCCGGCGGCGACGAACCGGACGGTTCCGCCAAGTTCATCACCGCGTTCTTCCGTGCTCCTGCGGTGACCGAGGCGGTGCGCGACCTGCTGAACAACCGCGATGGCCTGATGCTCGGCATCTGCAACGGCTTCCAAGCGCTCATCAAGCTCGGCCTGGTGCCGTACGGCGACATCGTGCCGATGACCGCCGAATGCCCGACGCTGACGTTCAACACCATCGGCCGCCATCAGAGCCGTCTGGTACGCACCCGCGTGGCTTCGAACCTTTCCCCATGGCTGGCGAAGACCGAGGTGGGCGACATGCACACCATCGCCATCTCCCACGGTGAGGGCCGCTTCGTAGCTTCCGACGATGTGCTCGCCCAGCTCAAGGCCAACGGACAGATCGCCACGCAGTATGTGGACGAGAACGGCGTGCCGGGTATGGATCTGGACGTGAACCCGAACGGTTCGCTGCTGGCCATCGAAGGCATCACCAGCCCGGACGGCCGCGTGTTCGGCAAGATGGGCCACTCCGAACGCTACAGCAACGGCACGTTCGTGAACGTGCCGGGCGAGAAGGATCAGCCGCTGTTCACAGCCGGCGTGGAGTATTTCACCGCCTGATCGCGCGATGCTACTTGAAGGCTGGTTCGATGTGAACCGCCTGTAAGACAGAGAGGGTGTGTCCGGAATCCGATGGTTCCGAACACACCCTCTTTACAAGTCACGGTTTGCCCCGGCGCCAACGAATCATTGATTCAAGAGCAACCCTTTTCTATTTTATGCTTGCGAGTAAAATACTCATGGGTATCATACTTGCAAGCATAAAGCCGTAGAGATATGGCCCTTGTTTGTCGGACGGCTCAAAGAACTCGAAGCGCTCAACACCATGTGGGAACAGACTACCTTCCAAATGATGGTGCTGCTTGGTCGCAGACGTGTAGGAAAGACAGCCTTACTGAACGAGTTCTCGAAGAACAAGAACACACTGTACTTCACCGCACGTCAGCAGACCATTAGACCTTATAGTCCGAGAATCTGCTTCTTTTTGGAATCGAATTCGTCCTGGGTCAGGATCCCCGCATCGAGCAGTTCCTTGAGTTTCTTGACCGCGTCCAGCTGCTCGCTTACCGACATCGACGGCACCGTGGCGGTCGGAGCCGGCTGCCGCACAGCCACAGGCTGCTCCGCAACCGCGGTATGAGACTGCGCGCCGGTCACAGGATTGATCCCCTGCGCGAAAGCCGCGCCGAACATCATCGCCCCCGCATCGCCGAACCCATGCTCCTCCACGCCATGTGCGATCTTCTGCTGCGCCGCCACATTCGAGGCGTGCTGCGACACATCCTCATACGCCTTCAAATCCATCTTGTTGGCGGAGAACTTCCGCACCAGCTCACGCGAGGCATCCGAGAACTCGATGTTCTCGATACCTATCTTGACGATATTGAAACCGAACCTTGCCGGCCACGTACCCGCGTTCTGCCCGTCATTCGCCACCTTGACCGCGATATCGTTCGCCTGCGCCGGCAACTGCGAGATCCTGTACTGCGTAGACAGCGCATTCAACGCGACCGTGAACGACTGCAGGAACTCCGCCAAGATCTGCGAGCGCGCCCGCTGATCATCAAACGAGTAATAGGTGACGTTCGCCGGAACGAAATTCCGAATGAACCGCACCGGATCACCGATTCGAATGCTGAACGAACCATACGCGAAGATCTCAAGATCCGTCCCGTAAAACACATCGTTATACATGAGCGGACCACGCGTGCCGAACTTGATGTCACGGATCTCACGCAGATTCACAAAGGCGATCTGCTTGTAATCGGACGTGATGCCGCCGTAGCCGATACGCTCGCCGATCTGCTTGAAGATTGATTTCTTTGCCCCGTCGCCGTTAAAGATGCTGTCCTGCCCATCGTGGTATTCGTAGCCGCCCGGCTGGGAGATGATGTTCTCGATGCCGGACTGGCTGAAGATGAACGCCGCCGTGTTCTCCGGCACATAGATCTTCGACCCGTTGGTGATGACACCCTCGGAACCGTGCCCGTTGGAGCCGCGACCGTTGTCTTCATCCTTGAGAACGCCGGGCACGACCGCGGAATGCTCGTCAAACCGACCAGCAGCGATGACGTCCTTCCATTGGTCGGCCAGAGTCCCACCGACAGCGCCACCAATCGCACGTAGCATGCCCATGTCTTATTCCTCGTTCCCGTTTAGCCCGTTATCTGTTCCCATCACAGCGTCTGCACCGTATCGCAGTATTTGCATTGCACAGTCATGCCGGTCCATCCCGACAGCGGAGCTCTGCATCCAATGCATTTTGACGTGATGGCCTTTCTAGCGGAAACGCCCCGCTGATTTGTATTTGAACTGGTAAAAGTTGTTTTGACCACGTCGAACGTGTCCTTCAACGCACCGGCTAGCATTTCGACTCCAGGAACACTTCTACGTAAAGCCATAGCTGAGGAGGATTTTGTTCCTACCACCGCCATACTGATTGCGTCCAGCCATTCAGCAACCACCTTACGGCTTGCGTTCTTTTCCGGACTACGGAAAACGAAGGAGACTTCTTCCCCGGCCGGGTAGAGTTTGAGGATTGTTTCATAATCTGAAGCCTGGCAATCCGCTCGAATCTCATCTTTTTGAGTCGCCAACTCATTCAATGGATAGGACAGGCACAACAGTTCCTCTCCCATCCATCTTTTGCTGCTCCATTCGTATACCAAACGCATGTTGGTGAGCATCAGCTTCGCATCGCTCTGCTCTCCGTCGATGTTCTTGCAACGCACGCAATGACTGTCGAGCGTCACCTTTTCATGAGGAAATGGTATGTATCCAGACATGAGCTCATCTCATCGTGATGGAAACCGGCTTGAGCTCAAGCAAGCCGGATGCGGAGTCGTAACTTTCGATTTCAGCGATGACATGAATGTTGAGCCCCTCGGTAAACGAGCTCGGAACATTGTCGCCAGTCAGATGAAGGTCATAATAATTCACATCGCTGAAATGAAAATTCGGACCGCGAGCGCTCCCCACATCCCCAGCAAGAATCAGATAGTCGAATCGTGTCTTGTTTGAGCCGTGCGGCAATACCGATGCCGTATAGCCATCGAATTCGATATTGCGCCCCTGATATTTGTTTGCAAAACTCTCGATGGGCTGGCCGGAATCTCCGCCCGCAAGAATCTGGGCGAATTCCTGGTTGTTTTGCATCGTGATGTTTTCCTCATCGGCTTGCGGTGCATCATCCTTATTCCCTGCAGAGTCGGAAGATTCAGAAGAATCGTCCTCCGCATCGTCTGTTTCCGTCTCCGACTTCTCTTGGGTTGCGGAGTCACTGTCTTCCGACGATGATTCACCACTCGCTGGATACGAATGATATCTGATAACGATTTGTGCGTCCGGACTGAATCTCTGATGGGAGCTATAGCTCGTGCTTCCATTGACCGACACCGTCTTGACGTCCCCGTCCTTATGGAAGAATCCAGTAATCAGATCGCCAAGGCCTTCAGTCTCAATATTGGTGAAACCCGCTGTTTCCAGTCTTGTGACCACATCCTCATAGTTTTCACCCTCGAATCCGGACGAGGACTCCGGAATCGCCACTTTCCCATCATTGGCCGCTTTGGATGAGGCACCGCACGAAGTGATGCCACAGATAAGGCCTATAACGATAAAGAGAACAGCAACGCCTACAAGAATCTTTGTAGCAATGCTTGCAGCGGAGACACGTTGCGCCAGCTCGGAGACAGCAACCACAGGTCCGCTTCCGTATTTTGCGTCATTCCCCGCACCCGCTCTCCTTGATGCCGTTTGACGTTCATGTTCCAGCTGCACTGAAGTCATGCCGATCTGCGCCTGATAATCCCGAAGGAAATCACCGATGCGTTGCGAGGCATGATTAACGTCCTGGCAATCCGACGTTACCCTGACATCACATTCGGTTTCAGATCTTTCCTGAATCACAGCAACAAGATCGACACCATCAAAGGAGCTGAACGAAACCGACTGTTCTTCATCATTCCAATGCCGCATCATGAACATGGCGCTACAGGAAAGCATGTTTTTCAACACGTCATAGGCTTGATCAGCCGGCAAAGTCAGCCGCATCGTCTGATTGATATTCGACGGCCGCGGCTCGTCTTCCCTAGTCATGTTCCTCTCCCTTTCTCGGATGAATCATAAGGAAATATTGAGTTCTGATATCCCGTATATCAATTAGGTCAACTTCATCGTTCATGCCGGAATCTAGTCCTGAAGCAAATGAAATAAAGGCAAGGACTTGAATTGTCAATATTGGATTCAAGTCCTTGCCGTGTTAAACATCATTCTTCTTCTTTATCCAAATAAACGCTCATACAATCGTCCTGATGGACAGTTAGCTTATATCCATCTTTAACCGCAAACTCAGTAAAATAGTCAGTTTGCCATTCAACTTGCCAGCCCATTTGTTCGCATTGACTGACATAGTCCTGCATCATATTGGAATCAGCCGAATATGCATGGAAATACAAAGAATCATCAGAATCACTCATATTTTCCACAACCGGCACGTCCGGCTTAGGAATCATGGATGCATGCTCGCTCGCAACCCACTTGAACGCCGCGGTTGCAGGACCTTCCTTAACGGTTCGCCCATTAGAGGGGAAATATTGGATTTTCTGAATCGTTTTATTGCTTGAATCGTAATATCCGGCATCAATCTGAGCAACATTCCACAAATCCATCTGATTAGTCACCGAAGTCTTAAAAGCACCGATTGCGCAATATTCCATGCCCGTCTCGCCTGCTGCGACATATTTGGCAACTTCACATGACAACCCACTTTCTCGTACATCTTCAGGAGTCGTCCACTCATCTTCTCCAAACAAAGCTCGAAGTTGGTCATCCGTGACTTCATTCTTCAGACTGTAGGAAACCTTGAATTCGAGAAGATCCACATCAAGATCATTGGTGTAAGAAAGAGCCAAACGAGGAGTGTTCCCTTCTGCCGCCGGATCAACACTCCAAGAAATCTTAGAAAGATCCGGCATCTTGACCCCGGATTTTTTCCCTGTCCCGTTATTCTGACCACCTGTCGACGATTGCTGAGCGACCGAACTTGCATCGTTTGAACCCGCCCCGCATCCAGAAAGACCCACAGTAATGACTAGGACCAAAGCTACAAGAGAACCACTGATTTTCACAGTCCTGCTTTTCATTTCATCTCCTTAATTCCACCGAAACAGCTGCGCCGCCGTTTCGCAAATCGCATTCCCATTTCCCGATGACTCGATATAGAGTCCGCAAGCCGTCTTTCCCGACTCGTCATCGAACGTCATTGTCGTGTCCTTTCTCGAGGGAATTCTCACCGTGGCGATGGCCGTCCCACGCATCATTGCCGTGGCCGGAGCGCTTTGTCTCGACTGGCGTCGTGTCCTTTGCCGCTTCCTCGAATATGCGTACGCCGTGCAGAATCGTGTTTGCCAGTTGCGCGAACATGATCTTGCTTCCTTTCTGACGGCGTTCCCCGTAAGAAACGACTGACTTTCAGCCATTCCAAGACCATGAATCAGCCTTGTCTCAGAACCCGTCATCAGGGGGCGTGTTTTTTTCGCGAGTGCCCTCTCCCCTCCTTCCCGGAACGCGAATCGCGTCGTCAACCCCACAGCAGATGAGTTCTCTCCTTTGGTGTCTATCCTCTTTCATCCCCGCTATAGCGTCAATGACGTAACATGTTATAATTCACTCGTCTTTTGAAGGGGGTCCATATCATGAGTGGTATATCAGCACGCAGCAGCGCCTGCTGGAGAACGCGGTTGAAGCAATGCATGGACGAACGGGGGCTCACGCAACTGGATCTCGTTCGCGCATTGAATCGGCAGTACCTCACGAAATTCCATCAGAAGGACGTCAGCAGATGGCTGAACATCGGCAACCGCACCTCGTCGGGCGAAATCGGGTTTCCCAAGTACGAGACCATGTCGACCATCGCTGATTTCTTTGGAGTGGACGTCGGATATCTGACCGGTGAAACGGACGAAAAAACCTACTCGATGAGCCACGCCTGCGCATTCACCGGTTTGAGCAGCAGCTCCATCACCGCCATCCAATCCTGGATTGCGGCATCGGCAGAATCCCAAACAACCGCCGACGCTCCGACAATCGGCCACATGACAGCAAGCGATACCCCTCACG
>CAVBVU010000019.1:0-20872 GCA_963598975.1 Anaerovoracaceae bacterium | reverse complement strand
GTACATGTGCGATCAGGTATCAAGCGGCAATTGGGCCATCGGATCTCGTCTGCCGTCGCAGCGGGCGCTGGCGGAATGGTTCGGTGTGAATCGTTCCACCATCATCGCGGCCATCAGCGAACTGTCCGACTACGGCATTGTGGAAGGGCAACATGGTGCGGGCACCAGAATCGTCAGCAACACATGGTCGCTGATGCTGCCGGGCGCGCCGGACTGGGCGGATTATGTAGGGTCGGGCTTCTTCAAGGCGAACAACGCCACCATTCAGGCCATCAACCATTATGAATTCGTGCCGAACATCACCCGCATCGGCACCGGAGAGATCGATCCGCGTCTGTTCGCGAAACCCATGTGGCGGCAGGTGCTGACGCAGGCCGCGGACGAGATCGATTGGTTGGGGTATCCACCGCCCGAAGGATTGCCGGAACTCCGTGAGGCGATCGCCGCGCACATGTGCGCCACCGGCGTGGAATGCACGCCAGGCCAGGTGCTCGTCACCAGCGGCGCGTTGCAGGCGTTGCAGATGATTTCCGTAAGCCTGCTGCCCGCCGATTCCGTGGTGTATGCGGAATCGCCCAGCTACATCAAATCGTTGCAGGTGTTTCAATCGGCCGGAATGCGGCTTAGGGGAGTGCCGATGGACGGTGACGGCATCAACGTGGATTCGCTGCGCAATCTGCTGTTCGGCCGCGATGCCGGCGGTGACGTGACCGGCGACCTGCCGTCGGTCACGGCAAGAAAGCGCACGGAAAACGCGATTCTGTATACGATTCCCACCAACCACAATCCCACAGGCATCACCATGAGCGAGCAAAGACGGCGCGAGCTGGTCGAATGCTGCGTGGCCAATCGTCTGCCGGTCATAGAGGACGGCGCCTATCGCGATCTGGTGTTCGACGGTGAGGCGCCGCTGCCGCTGAAGGCGCTCGACGAGACCGGCATGGTGATCACGCTCGGCAGCGCATCGAAGGCGTTCGCTCCGGGACTGCGCATCGGATGGATCGTCGCCGCCGAACCGATAGTGCAGCGTCTCGCTGACGTGAAAATGCAGATGGATTACGGCGCAAGTGGACTCAGCCAATGGACTTTCGCACGTTTCCTGAGTTCCGGACTATACGACGAATACGTTGCCGAACTGAAACGTGAGCTTCGCCGGAGACGTGACTGCGCGTTGGAGTCGTTGCGCAAGGCAATGCAGGACATCGCGCATTGGACCACGCCCCACGGCGGTTTCTACATCTGGCTCACCTTCGACCGTCCGATGCGCATGGGCCGTCTGTTCCAGGAGTGCGCCGAACGCGGCGTGCTGCTCAACCCCGGAGACATCTACGATTTCGAATCCAACAACTCCCTGCGCCTGAGCTACTCCTACACCACGCCCGAAGAATTCGCGGCCGCCGTGGAAACACTCGCCGCCGTCGCACGCACGCTGTGATTCAGATCGGATGCGCATTAACCGCCTGCTTGGATAACGCGCTGTCCCGTGAGTCTATGAGAATGAAATACGGTTTCAAACGTGTAAGCAGCAGTCAAGAGGAACATCTGTGCAAAGAAGAAACAAGCCTGAAGTACTGGCTCCGGCAGGCAATCTGAGAGGCCTCAAAACGGCCGTGGATTATGGCGCTGACGCCGTATATTGCGGCGGCAAGGCGTTCGGCATGCGTTCGGCGCCCAAGAACCTGAGTCTGGAGGATTTCGAGGAAGGCGCGCGCTACGCCCACGAGCGCGGAGCCCGCGTTTACGTGACCTTCAACGTGTTGCCCCGCAACAACGAGGTGGAGGCCATGCGCGAATACCTCGGGCAGCTGAAAGACACCGGCGTCGACGCGCTCATCGTATCCGACATCGGCGTGATGCTTATGGCCAAGCAGATCGCCCCGAATCTCGAACTGCACGTGAGCACGCAGGCCGGCGTGACCAACTACCAGGCCGCGAACGCGTTCTACGAGTTGGGAGCCCGCCGAGTGGTGCTGGCCCGCGAAATGGATCTGCAGGCAGTGAGAGACATCCGCGCCCGCATCCCCGACAATCTTGACATCGAATGCTTCGTACACGGCGCCATGTGCATGGCGTTCTCCGGACGTTGCCTGTTCTCCAACTATCTGACCGGCCGTGACGGAAACCACGGCGAATGCGCGCAACCCTGCCGTTGGAAATACTCGATCGTGGAAGAGAAGCGTCCCGGCCAGTACTTCCCGATCGAACAGACCGAGGAAGGCGCGTATCTGTTCAATTCGCAAGACATGAACATGCTCGCGCACATCGACGATCTCATCGATTCCGGCGCCACCAGCCTCAAAATCGAAGGCCGTTCCAAGAGCGCGTACTACATCGCCGCCATGACGAACGCCTACAAGACGGCGGTCAACGAATACATGGTGCAGCGCGGTTTCGAAGACGCCCAAGGCAATGTGCTCGAACCGTTCCACGACCGCGTGATCCGCCCATCCGATCCGGAATACGGCCAGAACGACTCGCATGACGAAATCATGGCCAACGCGGACGGCGCGTTCGCAGGCAAACCGGACATCGACACCGTACCGGTCGCAACCGGCATCACCAATGAGCCGGAGAATCTGAGCTACCACGCACGCAGTACCCGACGCAAGTCGAACACGGCGGCCGAAGTCCTGCCGGACGGATGGCACCACGCCGGCGTACGCCCGGCAAATCACGTCACCCTGCCGGAATGGCTGCTTGAGGAACCCGACAAAGTGGCGCACCGCGACTATTCCACCGGCTTCTACTATCCGGAACACAAAGTGCAGCAAAGCACCGACCGTTCCGCATACTTCCGCGCATGGCTCGTGGTCGGCGAAGTGCTCTCCTGGAGCCCGCAGGACGGCGGACGCGTGACCATCATGAGCCGCAACAAAATCGAAGCCGGACAGGAAGTCGAATTCGTACTCCCCGGAAGCGCACCGCTCTCCTACACCCTCCCCGCAGGCGGATTCCGCGACGAGGAAGGTCACTGGGTGGAATCCATCAACAATCCGGCGCACGTGTTCTCCATGCCATGCCCCACGCAAGTGCCGGTCAACGCGGCCATCCGCTCACGTACCAAAAAGCCGACACTCAAAGCCGAATAGGCCATCCGCCATTCGCCCATTCGACAAAACGACGAGCCCCAGCACGGCAACACGCATATCCAGCAAGGAACATTCATGAGCAACACACAATACGACGACGCGATCCTCGACTCCAACGCCATCGCGCCCACCGACAACGACGGCAACCCGATTCCCGTGACCATCCCGATCATGCTGGCACCCGGAATCAAAGTCATCTACACCACCCGCCTCGGCGGAGCCAGCGAAGGCGACTACGCGCACTTCAACCTCGGCGGCAAAAACGGCGACAATGTGGAGCATGTGACGGCTAATCGCACGGCGCTCGCCAACGAAATCGGCGCGAAGCTCAGCCTGGTCAGCCAGGTGCACTCCGCAGCGGTGGTTGACGTCGATGAAGCGTTCGTGCACAATCGCCCGTTCGGATTCGACGCGTCCGGAATGAAGCTTTCCGGCGATTCCGAGAACGATCCCGAGAACGGCCTTGAGAACGGCTCCGGGAACGCGGACGATCAGATCATGATCGAGGCCGACGGCCAGGTCACCTCCCGTGAGGGCGTCGCCCTCGGCATGTTCGCGGCGGACTGCCTGCCGGTGCTGTTCGCCGACCCGCAGTCGGGCGTGATCGGCGCGGCGCATTGCGGACGTAAGGGATTGCAGCGGGGCGTGATCGGCGCGACCATCGAAAAGATGGTGGAAAAGGGCGCGAAGACGGAACGCATCGTGGCCACGCTCGGCCCGTGTATCTGCGGCGACTGCTACGAGGTCGGTGGAGACATCGCGGACGAATTCGATGCGCAATTCCCCGGAACGTTCACGCTGAGCCGATTCGGTCAGCCGGGAATCGACATCGCCGCCGCCGCATTGCAGGAACTCGCCTCCGCGGGCATTCCGGCAGACAACATCGTCTCCTCCCGACCGCGAGTCAACGCGGCCACCCAGTATCTGAGCGAAGACGAGGAGCTGGCCGAAATCTGCCGCTCCGACGGCGAGGGCGACAAACGGCTGTCGGAACGCATCAGCGAAATTCGCCGCAGCCTGTGCACGTTGGAAAACCCCCTGTGGTTCTCCCACCGTCGTGCCGCGTTGGCCAACAAACAGCATGAAGGACGCATGCTCGCGCTGATCGTGCGCGAATAGGCATGTCCGGCAAGGCTTGGCGAAGCCTGCCGGAATCAAGCGAAATCAGGTGTGATCGCACGTAATCGCATGGAACACTTGCGGATTACGTGCAGAACACCATCGAGTGCACCACGAACCCCCTGAACGGCCCTACGGTGGTGCCTATGAGTGAGGAAGAGCAGATGCAGAGCCAGAACATGCCGGTGGTCGCAGTGGTGTTGGCGGCCGGTTTCGGCACGCGATTCGACGTCAACAACCCCAAGCAGCTCGTTTCGGTCGGTGGCAAGCCGATCGTATGCTGGAGCATCGAGGCTTTCGAGAACAACGATCGTGTTTCCGACATCATCGTCGTGGTCAATGAACGGGTGAGCGGCGTGGTGTCCGCATTGGTGGACGAATTCGGCTACGGCAAGGTCCGCGCCATCATCCCGGGGGGCGCCGAACGCGTGGACAGCACGCTTGCGGCGCTCGACTTGCTCAAGCAGGCCGGCATTCCGGGCGGAGCGAAGATCCTCATCCACGATTCCGTGCGTCCGTTCGTAAGCCAGGAATCGATCGACGGTTGCATCGACGGTCTCGACGAGTTCAATGCGGCCACCGTGGCCTTCGCATCCACCGACACGATTCTTCTCACCGAAGATCGAGACGGACGCAAGGTGGTGCGGTCCGTGCCGGAACGCCCGAACACGTTCAGGGCGCAGACCCCGCAGGCCTTCCGATTCGCCACCATCGTCAAAGCCTACGAACTGGCGTCCGCCGATCCGGAATTCCACCCCACCGACGACACCCGCGTGGTGGTGGACTACCTGCCGGAGGAGTCGGTGGCCATAGTGAACGGTTCCGAGGCGAACCTCAAGATCACCACGCCGGCCGATATGCCGATAGCCGAAGGCATAGCGCGCAGCATCAACCCCGAGAACGCCAAGGCGCAGGCCAAGGCGCGCATGCATGAGGTGCTCGCGCAGGCCGTTTCGGAAATGGGACGCGGCTGAGTCGCGTACACTGAAATACCATGCAGCAGATCAATATCGTTATTTCCGGTTTCGAATACGCCGACGTCGACGTGAACCCGTCCGAACTCGTGGCGGCGGCGCTGACCGAGCAGTGGAACGATCCCGCGCGGTCCAAGGAATTATCGGAAGAACTGCTGCAGAACATCAGCGTCGAAGTCACCAACGTTATGCTGCCGGTCAGTTTCGGCAACGCATGGCCGGCACTGCTGGAAGTCATCGAACGGGTGCGGCCCGATATCGTGCTCGCCACAGGGCTCAAACGTTCCGCGCGTGGAATCCTGTTGGAACGGTGCGCGACGAATCTCATGGATGCGGCGACACCGGATGCCGACAATGTGATCCCTCCACGCAGGCCGATCAATCCGGAAGGCCCGGCCGCATATTGGACGCGGCTTCCGTTGCGTTCGATTCTGCGCGATTTCGCCAAACACGAGATTCCCGCGGCGTTCAGCTCGGATGCGGGAACGTTCGTATGCAATTCGCTGTTCTACCATCTGCTCGACTGGTCGGCCATGCAGGAGAAGCGCATTCTGTCGGGCTTCTTCAGTCTTCCCGTGGTCAACGAACAGCCGCATCCGCAGCACGGTCTGCGCATCTCGCAGCATATCGCGGCCGGAAACGACGTGGTCCGCGAATCGATTCGCTACTATCTGCAGCCGTCATCGCAGGACATTCTGCTGGGCTGAAGTTTTCTTGGCGTTTCAATCGGGAGAATCGGACGAATCGGGTGAATCGGGCCGTTGAATTTCCGAACGATTTCTGTGCTCTGTGTGAGAATTATGCCGCTTGCGTGAGTTGCACGCGTCCGCTGCGCTAAAGTGCAAACGGATGATGCGCGGCATGTGCGCACAGCAGTGGGAAATCGCGAAAGGAATACCATGGTGGAGCAGTTCCCAATCGTGCTGAGGGGGTACGACAAAGATAGGGTCGACGAAGCGTTCGCCGCAGCCCAGGAGACGGTGAACCGTCTTCGTGAACAGATCAAAACGGATGATCAGACGATCCTTGAACTGCAGGCCCAGCTTCAGGAAGAGAAAAACAAGAAGGTCAATCCGAATTCGTTCGCGTCATTGGGAGCCAACGCGCAGCAGATGCTGGCCAGCGCCGAACAGACCAGCGCCGAATTGCTCGACCGTGCCAAGAAGGACGCGTCCGCCACCCGCGCGACCGTGCAGCTTCAGGCGGAAACCCTGCTGAACAACGCCAAACTGGATGCCAAGCGTATTCTTGACGAAGCCAATGCCAAGGCCTCGTCGGTGCTGTCGAAGGCCAATGAGGATGCGGATTCCGTCAAGTCATCCGCTCAGCGTGAGGCCGATCAGCTGCGTAGCGATACGCAAAAGAACGTGGTGGCCCAGCGCCAGACTCTTGACCTCGAGCTCACCAACACCCGCGAGGAGCATGAAAAGAAGCTCGCATCCGAACGGGCTTCGCAGGAACGAGAGATTTCCGACATGCGCGCCGAAGCCACCGAGCAGATCGCAGCCCAGCGTAAGAGCGCGAACGAGGAGATTTCCCGACTTAAGAGCGATACCAACGATCAGATCGAAACCGCGCTCGCCGAGGCCAACAGGAAGCTGGCCGACGTGCGCGAGCAGGTTTCCAAGATGCTGACCGATGCGCAGCGCCGTGCCTCCGAGATCACCGATGCCGCAAAGTCGAAGGCGCAGGAGCTTTCCGACGATGCCGAGGTGTATCGGACCAAGACCATCAGCCAGGTCAATGCCGAGGTGGAGCAGATCCGTGTCGATATCTCCGCCCAGCAGGATGAGGCCACGCAGAAGGTCAACGAGCTGCTGACCGATCTCAAAGAGCGTCGTGAGGCCGCCAAGAAGCAGGCCGATGAGCTGATTGCTGAAGCCCAGCGCGTCCGCAGCGAGGCGGAGGATTACGCCACTGAAAAACGTGAGATCGCCGACAGCCAGGCGGCCGACATCATCAAGCAGGCCACTGAAGAGGCCGATGCGCAGGTCAGTGAGCGTCGTGAGGCCGCCAGAAACGAGATGGAAGGCGTGCAGCAGCGCATCGTCGATTTGCAGAATCGTGAGGCGCAGATCACGCAGCGTGTCAGCGAACTGCGTGCGATGTTCTCCAACGCGTTTGCCGGTTTCGGCGCGAATTTCGGCGCGAATTTCGGTGCGAACGGACTGTCCGTGATTAATTCCGTCGATGGCGATGCCGATTTCACGGTTTCGGAACCGGCCGTCATTACGGACGGGGGAGCGGATGCTGAGCAGGACAAGTTGATTTCCCACGATGAGACCACCGTGATGGATGCGATTGTCGTTCCGGACGTCAAGCCGGAACAGTCCGAACAGGTTGCCCAGATCGAACAGGTTGCCCTGCCGGAGCCGCAGGAGCAGGTCGTGCAGCCGGAACAGATTGTACAGTCCGAATCCGCGTTTGATGACGATGGCGCGTATAATGACCAGCCGTCCGACCAGCAGCACGACGATTTCGAAGAGTTGGTCGAGGAATGGCAGGCCGACCAGTCTGACCAGTCCGAACAATATGAACAGTATGAGGAAGCACAGGAGGAACAACAGCATAATGACTGAAATCACGCCGCTGAGCGAAGAAGCCTTGGCGAAGCTCGTTGACGAGTTCGAAGCAAGCAGCCACAACCGCATGGCCATGAACGCCGTGACTGCGGCGGGCATCGACAAGGTGGCCCGCAACTATGACCGCGCTCGTCTGCTGCAGCGCCGCTTCTCCACCATCGTGGACAACGGCACCGCCACCCATCAGGACAATTCCGGTCGTTGCTGGCTGTTCAGCTCGCTGAATGTGGCCCGTTTCGTAGCCAAGAAGAACATGGGCCTCAAGGAATTCGAATTCTCTCAGAACTACGCCATGTACTTCGACAAGCTGGAGCGCATCAACTACTTCCTGAAGGATATGGCGGCGTTGATCGAGGCCGGCGAGCCTTCCGATTCCCGCCTTGTGCAGCACCTGCTGCATGATGTGATGGGAGACGGCGGCCAGTGGACCATGGCCATGAACGTGTACAAGAAGTACGGTGCCGTCCCGAAGGATTTGTTCCCGGAGACCGAATCCTCCAAGAAGACCGGCGAGATGAACACCCAGCTGCGTGGCATGCTGCACACCGCTGTGGCCCACATGTACGCCGATCCGTCTTCGATCGAATCGATCATCGCCGAAGCCACCGCCGCGGGACATCGTATTCTGACGATTCACCTCGGCGAGCCGCCGAAGAGCTTCGATTGGGAGTGGACCGACAAGGACGGCGAATTCCACCGCGACGGCGAAACCACGCCGGTTGAGTTCTGGAACAAGTACGTCGGCTCCGCCGACCTGGAAAGCTACGTGTGTCTCGTTGACGATCCTCGTCAGGAGCATGCCAAGGGCAAGAAGATTGGCATCGAGCATCTGGGCAATGTGGCTGGCGGAGATGCCACCGAATACCTGAACGTGCCGAACCAGTTCATGAAGGACTGTGTGCGCCAGATTCTCGAAGAGCAGGGCATTCCGGTCTGGTTCGGAGCCGACTGCCACCCGATGATGGACCGCATGAACGGCGCATGGGCCACCGACCTGTTCGAATACGGCAAGGTGTATGGCTTCGACTTTGACCTGAATAAGGAAGACCGCGTCCGCTTCGCCGATTCCGCGATGAACCACGCCATGGCGTTCGTCGGCGTCGACGTTGCCGAAGACGGCCACACCACCCGTCGCTGGCGTGTGGAGAACTCCTGGGGCGACAAGATCGCCGACAAGGGCTACTTCACCATGAGCGACGACTGGTTTACCGAATACGTCTACGAGGTCGCCGTTCCGAAGGCCATGCTGCCGGAGGAATACCAGTCCGCCCTGGAAGAACCCGCCACCATGCTCCCGGCATGGGATCCGATGGGAGCTTTGGCGTAAGACGCCAAAGCTCCCTGAGCCGACGCGCCGTCAAGCAGACAGTCCGGTGGACTGTCTGCAGGCGCGGCTGAGGCCGTAGGCCTCAAGTGGCGTAAGATGCCAAAGACAAACGCCGACTGCATGGTCCGTTCCACCATGCAGTCGGCGTTTTCCATAATCGCGCTCTTTCCATTAAGGTAACTTCGGTGGCCGTAAACAACGGGCCACAGGTAAGTTCGAGGAGGAGAAAGAGCGATGTCAGGTCTTCGCGGTCCGGATAGTTCGAAGGATTCACAGTTGTTGGACAACGCGGTGTTTCCCGAGACCGTGGACGTCAATATCCGACAGTTGGACCCGATTCCCGCCCCTCGATATTTTCTCAAGGAACTTCCCCTCAGCGACGAGATGAGCGATCTGGTGCTCAAATCCCGTCAGGAGATTCGTGACGTATTGCACGGACGCGACGACCGCATCCTCGCGATCGTGGGCCCATGCTCCATTCATGATCCCAAAGCGGCCCACGAATATGCGCAGAAGCTCGCGGCCGTAAAGAACGAACTCGACGACCGTCTGGTAATCGTCATGCGCGTCTACTTCGAAAAGCCGCGCACCACCATCGGATGGAAGGGCCTGATCAACGACCCCGATCTCGACGGCCAGTTCAACATTCGTAAAGGCATGTGGCTGGCACGCAAGGTACTCACCGACGTGCTCGACCTCGGCCTGCCGGCGGCCACCGAATGGCTCGACCCCATCACACCGCAGTACATCTGCGATCTGATCAGCTGGGGTGCGATCGGCGCGCGCAATACGGAAAGCCAGGTGCACCGCGAACTCGCTTCCGGCATGTCCATGCCGATCGGCTTCAAGAACGCCACCGACGGATCGGTCAAACCCGCCGCGGATTCCTGTTTCGCGGCCGCATACGAACATCATTTCCTGTCCATCAACCTCGACGGACGCGTGATCTCTGCCGAGACCAAAGGCAATCCCGACTGCCATCTGGTACTGCGCGGCTCCTCCCACGGACCGAACTACGATCCGCAATCCGTGGCGAAGGCGCTCGCCGACCTCAAGGCATCCAAAGCATCCGGCCCGAGCGAACATGGCCTGATCATCGACGCGGCTCACGGCAACTGCGGCAAGAACGAAGTGCGTGAAGCGGAAGTGGTCGAAGACATCGCGCAACGCATCGCGGAAGGCGAGCAGGGCATCCTCGGCATCATGATGGAAAGCTTCCTCAATGCGGGCAACCAGAAGCCGGCTCCGCTCGACCAGCTTGAATACGGCAAATCCATCACCGACGCCTGCGTGCCGTGGGACCGTACCGAAGAACTGCTGCACACGCTGGCGGACGCCGTGACCGCACGCCGGGCGCTCGTCAGGTAATCGTCAGGTAATCGCCAGGTAATCGTCAAGCGCTCGCCGAACAATCGTCGTTCCCACCTGCCGAAATGCGTCGGGATTGCTATTCTTGGGAAAGATCGAGACCCAAGGAGAGACCATGCAGCAGTTGAATACGCCGGCGGAGCTTCGCGCCATCCGTCAGGCGATGGATGAAGGCAGGAATCCTCTGGTGGAAACCGATGTTCCACGCTGGGAGGATCAGGTCGGCATCAGCCGTATCGTCAATCGTCGTGTGCTCGAATTCGAGGTGCTGCCCACCCCGGCCGAAGTGCTGGGGGAGTTGCCGTTGAGCGCGAAAGCGCAGGATATCGTGGCCAGCTCCCGTGATGAGATCCGTGCCTGCCTGTACGGCCAGGATGATCGTCTGCTGGTGATCGTCGGCCCTTGCTCCGTGCACGATCCCGCCGCGGCACTCGACTATGCCGCACGTCTTGCGCGGCTGATGAACGAGCTGGAAGGCGAGCTGCTAATCGTGATGCGCGTGTATTTCGAGAAGCCGCGCACCACCGTCGGTTGGAAGGGACTGATCAACGATCCCGACATCGACGGCAGCTGCAATATCAAGAAGGGCCTTCTGATGGCCCGGCGCACGTTGCTCGGCGTGCTGGATACGGGATTGGCCGCGGCCACGGAATTCCTCGAACCGACCAGTCCGCAGTATATTTCCGACGCGATTAGCTGGGGAGCGATCGGTGCGCGCAATACCGAAAGCCAGGTGCACCGCCAGCTCGCTTCCGGCATGTCCATGCCGATCGGCTTCAAGAACGCCACCGACGGTTCGATCAAAGCGCCGGCCGACTCCTGCTTCGCATCCGCGCAGCAGCATACGTTCTTCGGCATCGACCACAAGGGCCGTGCGGCCGTGGTCAAGACGCTTGGCAATCCCGACTGCCATGTAGTGTTGCGCGGGTCCAGCAGCGGACCGAACTATGACGAGCAATCCATCGCCCATGCCATGGAACGCATCCGTAGCACGATGCCGGCCGACTCCGCCGCCTCCCACGGAGTCGTGGTCGACTGCTCGCACGGCAACTCCGGCAAAGACGAGCACAGGCAGGCCGAAGTGGTGCGCAACATCGCGCAGCGCATAGCGCAGGGTGAGGAAGGCATCACCGGCATCATGATGGAAAGCTTCATCGAGGGAGGGAACCAGAAGGCGGCTCCGCTGAACGAGCTTGAGTACGGTAAGTCGATCACCGACAAATGCCTGAGCTGGAACACCACCGAACAGCTGCTGCGCGAGCTGGCCCAGGCCGTCGCCACGCGCCGTTGGAAGTGACCGATCGAACGTCCCTCAGACCCGCATTCGTAAAACCCGTATTCGCAAGACCGTATTCACGGATCCATATAAGGAAAGGAACATTTCATGACCACAATCGCCATCATCGGCGCCATGGATGAGGAGATTGCGTATATCGCTGCGTCTTTGAGCGATGTCAGCGTAACCGATGAGGCCGGTGTCACCGTGACCCGCGGCACAATCGAAACCAACAACGGCACCCAGCTCAACATCGCGGCGACGGTCGGCGGCATGGGCACGGTGAACATCTCCGCCACTACGCAGCATCTGATTGACATGGATCATCCGCAGGCCATCATCTTCTCCGGAGTCGCAGGAAATCTCAACAAGAACCTGCATATCAACGATGTGGTGCTCGGCGGAACGCTGCGCTATCTCGATACGGACATGCGTCTCGTCGGCCAGTGGAAGCCCGGCACCGCGGACGTTCCCGTCGAGGAATTCCATTCCGACGAACGTTTGCTGGGCCTGGCCGATGCCGCGCTGACCGATATGGGAATCAACCATATCGTCGGCATCATCGCGACCGGCAACTATTTCGTCGACAATCCGGTCAAGGTGGAGCAGGTGATCCGCGAGGCCGGCGCCGACGCCGTTGAGATGGAAGGCGCCGCGGTGGCCCATATCGCGGCCCGCAACGACATTCCGGTGCTGGTGATCCGCGCGCTGAGCGACAACGACGACATGGATTACGTGGAGTTCAAGGGATTCGACGTTTCCGAATACGCTGACACCGCGGCGAAACTTGCGGTGAACATCGTCAAGCGCATGTAGTCGAACCACGATAGGGCATCTCGAATGATGAGATGCCCTTTTTCGAAGGTGAACGGCAGGAGAACTTACGATGTCATCAAGGGGTCACGTGCGCAAACTCCACCTGAGAACCGTTACTGTTGAGAAAGAACGGATTATCGGAAGGTGAACGCATGATGTGGCAGGTTTTCGCGGCGCTGCTCGTAGCGGTCGCCGTGGCGGTGGCCGCCTTCCTTGCTGGTCGTGCGGTGGGGCGTTCCTCAAAGGAGAACGGCGTCGGAGCTGCTGGCGATGCGGACGACGGCAACGTTTCGCTGTTCGGCGACGATGTGCCGGTGAAGTCCACCGAACGCCAGCTGGTCGCCGTCATGCCGGAGGCGTTGATCGTCGTCGATTCGCTCGCCGACGTGAAATACGCTTCCCCGGATGCTCAACGGTTCGACCTGATCGAGGACAATGCGATGACGGTCGCCGAGATTCGGGACATCCTGCGATTGGTGTCCACCGACAGCGTCGTACGTGAGCGTGAACTTGCGATTCCGCTCGGCCGTTCGGCACGCACTGCCGCGAACAATACCGGCGGCCGCGGCATAGAGGCCGGAAAAACGCTTCCAGCGGACACACTGTACCTGCACGTGCGCATCGGACAGATCGCCGACGATTGTTTCGCGATTTTCCTTTCCGACATGAGCGAGCAGCATCGTTTTGAGATCATGCGCCGTGACTTCGTCACGAACGTCTCTCACGAATTGAAGACTCCGGCCGGTGCGATTTCATTGCTTGCCGAAACGATCGAATCCGCCGCCGACGATCCGGACGCGGTGCGGTATTTCGCCGGTCGTATTTCCAAGGAATCCACGCGGTTGACCGAGTTGGTCCACCGTCTCATCGATCTGCAGAAGGCGCAGAACGCGACGTCGATGCTGAGCGCGCGACGGCTGTCCGTGTTGCAGGTCGCGCGTGAGGCCATAAACGAGAATCAGGTGAACGCGGATTCGAAGCATATCTCGCTGGCGTTGTCCGTGAACGACACCGCCGTCCCTGTATCTGACGTCGCGTCGGACGGCGGGAATGCCTCGACGCATGGCGAAGACGACGTGTTCATCAAAGCCGATTATGAGACCATTAAAACCGCGGTGAAGAATCTTGTGGAAAACGCGGTCAACTATTCTCCCGAACACACCACCGTGGCCATAGGCGTCAGCGGAGACGGAACCAAGGCCACCATTCGCGTGGTGGATCAGGGCATCGGCATTCCCGCCGCGTCCCTCGATCGCATCTTCGAACGCTTCTACCGGGTCGATCCGGCGCGTTCCCGTGAGACGGGCGGTACAGGGCTCGGTTTGGCCATTACCAGGCATTGCGTTCGCGACTGCGGCGGCACGATCAACGTGTGGTCCCGCGAGGGGGAAGGCTCCACGTTCACGATCACACTTCCGCAGGTGAGCGGAGACGAACCCGAGGAAGCCCGAACAACCAAGGATTTTGAAGAAACCCAAGAGAAGAATCACACCGAGAATACGGAGGGGAAGCGCTGATGACACGCATTCTGATCGTCGAAGACGAGGAATCGTATCGGGAGCCGCTGGTCTACCAGCTTACGCGTGAGGGCTACGACGTGTCCGCCGCCGCCACGGGCGAGGAAGGTCTGGAACTGTTCACGAAGGGAGGCGTGGATCTGGTGCTGCTCGATCTGATGCTTCCCGGACTCGACGGTACCGCACTGTGCCGCAGAATCCGCGAGCAGAGCCGCGTGCCGATCATCATGCTCACCGCCAAAAGCGCGGAAATCGACAAAGTGGTCGGTCTTGAGGTCGGCGCGGACGATTACGTGACCAAACCGTACTCCTTCCGAGAGCTGCTGGCGCGTGTACGTGCGGTGCTGCGACGCAACCAGATGGTCGCCGAGGCCGACAACGCGTCCGATGACGATATTCCTCTCGTGTGCGGGGATATTTCCATGAGAATCGGACAGCACGAGGTGAGCGTGCGCGGCGAAAACGTGTTCTTCCCGCTCAAGGAGTTCGAACTGCTCGAATACCTCATGCAGAACAAGGGCCGTGTGATGACCCGCCATCAGCTGATCGACCGCATCTGGGGCTCCGATTATGTGGGCGACACGAAAACGCTTGACGTGCACGTCAAGCGCGTGCGCTCCAAAATCGAAGAGGACCCGACCCATCCGAAGTACTTGACCACGGTTCGCGGCCTGGGCTACAAGATCGACGTTCCGGCTCAGTGAAGACTGCAAATGGATGGAGAGTGTTCATCTTCCGTTCACCGATTTTGGTCATATCGCCTCGCAGAGGCCAATAGGCTTGAACTTGTCATGAAGAATGATGGCGAAACACAGATGCTGAATCAGAACAAACCAACGCCATCGGAATGTTGACAGAGGGAAAGATCAATGCGTAATTCCATTTTCGTACGCTCCATCGCCGCCGTGTCCGGTATCGTGATGCTCGCTTCCGTCGCGGCTTGCGGTGACAATGCCGCAACCGATTCCTCCACGACCAGCTCCAGCTCCACCGAGTCCATCTCCGGCGATTTCGCCGGTGCCGGCGCATCCTCCCAGCAGGCTGCGGTCGAAGCCTGGATCGCAGGCTACCAGGGAACCAACCCGGACGCCAAGGTCGCTTACAATCCGTCCGGTTCCGGTGCCGGCGTCTCCACCTTCCTGACCGGCGCCACCGCCTGGGCCGGCTCCGATGCATCCCTTTCCGATGATGAGGTCGAGCAGTCCAAGAGCGTGTGCGCATCCGGCAACGCCTTCGACATTCCGGTCTACATTTCCCCGATCGCCGTGGTCTTCAACCTCAACGGCATCTCCGGCAAGGGCAAGACCCTGAACATGGACGCCGAAACCATCGCCAAGATCTTCGACGGCCAGATCACCAAGTGGAACGACGACGCCATCAAGCAGCAGAACCCGAAGGTCGACCTGCCTGATCTCGACATCACCGTCGTGCACCGTTCCGACAAGTCCGGCACCACCAAGAACTTCCTAAGCTACGTCAAGGACGCTGCCGGCGACGCATGGAGCTACGAGCTCGGCGAGAACTGGCCGAACGAGGTCGGCCAGGGCGCCAAGGGCACTTCCGGCGTGATCTCCACCGTGCAGCAGGCCGACGGCACCATCGGCTATGCCGACGCATCCCAGGCCGGCGACCTCGGCACCGTGGCAGTGAAGGTCGGCGACGACTACGTGCCGTTCTCCGCCGAAGCCGCGGCCAAGGTCGTGGACGCCTCCCCGCTCGACGAATCCGCCACCGGCGACAACCGCGTCGTGGTCAAGCTCGACCACAACACCACCGAAAAGGGCGCCTACCCGATCGTGCTGGTCTCCTACGACGTCGCCTGCCCGGCATACAAGGATGCCAACACCGCGAAGTTCGTCAAGTCCTGGCTCACCTACGTGGTCAGCGAGGAGGGACAGGAGACCGCGGCTTCGGCAGCAGGCTCCGCTCCGATGTCCGACACCATGCGTGAAAAGGTCATGAAGTCCATCGACGCCATCGTGACCGAGTGACGACACGGTTTTTCGGTGAATGGCGATTAGCTTTCGGCTCAAGGCCGCAGCCGCTGATGATACGGCTGCGGCCTTGAGCCGGTGGTAGGCCGGCAAGTCGCCGGAAGAGACCGTTCCCTTAGAATCGAAACAAGGCTTCGAACAAACCTGCAAGTTAAGGAGAACCCGTGAGTTCGCAAAGCAAAACGGCACAGGAGCCGGTGAGCGGCAAGAACGCGGATAAGGTGTTCAAGGGCGTGGCATACGCCTGCGGCATTCTGATCCTCGTGGTGCTCGCCGCAGTCGCGCTGTTCCTGCTGTTCCGCGCGTGGCCTCTGATCGGCGGCGATCAGACGGCCAACAGTGAAACCATCAGTAACTTCACCGGAGGCAAGGCCGACAGCTTCTGGAGCTATGTCGGACCGCTGCTGTTCGGTACCGTGCTGATTTCCGCCCTGGCGCTGCTGATTTCCTTCTTCGTGTCGGTAGGCATCGCGCTGTTCATCTCCCATTACGCACCGAAGAAGCTCGCCACGGCCCTGAGCTACGTGGTCGATCTGCTCGCCGCCATCCCGTCCGTTATCTACGGTCTGTGGGGCGGTCTGATCCTCGTGCCGGCCATCTACCCGTTCTGGAACGGCGTCGCCAAATATCTTGGCTGGATTCCGCTGTTCCAAGGCCCGGCCGCCAATCCGTCCCGTACGGTTGCGACCGTCGCCGTGGTGCTCGCCGTCATGATCCTGCCGATCATCACCTCCATGTCGCGAGACATTTTCATGCAGACCCCACGTCTGCAGGAGGAGGCCGCGCTCGCGCTTGGCGCCACGAAGTGGGAGATGGTCAAGCTCGCGGTGCTGCCGTTCGGCAAGTCCGGCGTCGTGTCGGCCTCCATGCTGGGCCTCGGCCGAGCTCTTGGCGAGACGATGGCCGTGCTCATGATTCTTTCCCCGGGCCTCAACTACTCCATCAAACTGTTGCAGGCTTCCCAGAACCAGACCATCGCGGCGAATATCGCCGCGCAGTATCCGGAAGCCAACGATCTTGGCGTCTCCGTGCTGATCGGTACCGGTCTGGTCCTGTTCCTGATTACCTTCGTGGTGAACTTCATCGCACGTAAGCTCACCGAGAAAGCGAGTGCATGATGACCGCCGCGCAAAACAACGCTTCCCCGATGGACGGCGCTCCCGTCATCGACTTCGACAAATTCAAGCCGAGCCGTTCCTTCATCGCAGCCCGCAAACGCAAGGACCTTCTGATGAAGACCTTGATCGCGCTGGCGTTCATCGTGGCTCTGATTCCGCTGTTCTCCGTGCTGTTCACCACCATCGTCAACGGTGCCAAGCGCCTGAATCTCAACTTCCTGAGCTACAACATGACCGGCGTTGTCGGAGGCAACCAGACGCCGTCCGGTGGCTACGGCGGTATTCTGCACGCCATCATCGGCACGCTGGAGATCACGTTCGGCGCGATGGTCATCTCCATTCCGATCGGTCTGATGTGCGCCGTGTACCTGGTCGAATATTCCAACCGTGGCACGCTGGCCCGTGTAATCACTCTGCTGGTCGACGTGATGAGCGGCATTCCTTCGATCGTCGCGGGTCTGTTCGCGTTTTCGATGTTCACGATTCTGATCGGCCCAGGCACCATCAACGGCTTCGAAGGTTCCGTGGCCCTTTCGCTGCTGATGCTGCCGACCGTGGTCAAGTCGTCCGAGGAAATGCTCAAGATCGTGCCTCACGATCTGCGCGAAGCCTCCTACGCGTTGGGCGTCACCAAGCAGCGTACGATCACGAAGATCGTGTTGCGTACCGCCTTGCCGGGCATTGTGTCCGGTGCGATTCTCGCGGTCGCGCGAGTGATCGGCGAAACCGCTCCGTTGCTGATGACCGCAGGTTATATTTCCTCCACGAACTTCAACCTGTTCTCCGGACAGATGACCACCCTTCCGGTGTACGTCTACCAGGAGTATTCCAAGCTCAACGCCAACTGCCCGGCCTCCGCCGACGCGACATGCGTCACCACCATCCCGATGGAACGTGCTTGGGCCGCGGCTCTGGTGCTGATCCTCATCGTGCTGATTCTTAACCTCATCGGACGTCTGGTGGCGAAGGTGTTCGCCGTCAAGTCGGACCGCTGACCTCGAAGATAGACCGAACTTAGTAACAAGAACCATAAGGAACCAAAATGGGACAACGTATTGATGTCAATCATCTGAACATCTACTACGGCGACTTCCTGGCCGTGGAGGATGTGAACATCAACATCGAAGCCAACAAGGTCACCGCTTTCATCGGACCTTCCGGATGCGGCAAATCCACCGTGCTGCGCACGCTTGACCGCATGCACGAGATCATTCCGGGCGCGCACTGCACAGGCGAGGTGCTTCTGGAAGGCAAGAACCTGTACGACAAGGACGTGGATCCGGTGGCCGTGCGTCGTGACGTCGGCATGGTGTTCCAGCGTGCGAATCCGTTCCCGACCATGTCCATCCGTGAGAACGTGCTCGCCGGTGTGAGGCTCAACAACCGTAAGATCTCCAAGTCGGACGCGGATGATCTGGTCGAATGGGCCCTGCGCGGCGCCAACCTGTGGAACGAGGTCAAGGATCGTCTTGACAATCCGGGAATCGGTCTTTCCGGCGGCCAGCAGCAGAGGCTGTGCATCGCACGCGCCGTGGCCGTGCATCCGCAGGTGCTGCTTATGGACGAGCCTTGCTCCGCGCTTGATCCGATCTCCACGCTGGCCGTCGAGGATCTGATCAACGAGCTGAAGAACGAGTACACCATCGTGATTGTGACCCACAACATGCAGCAGGCGGCCCGTATCGCCGACTACACCGCCTTCTTCAATCTGAAGGCCGTTGGTCAGCCGGGTCATCTCGAGTACTTCACCGACACCACCACCATGTTCAACAATCCGCAGAACGAAGAGGCCGAGCGCTACGTTTCCGGACGTTTCGGCTGATCGGCTTTGCAGGTCGGCCGAAACGTAGCGGCGGTCCGGTGGATCGCCGCAAGCTAGCTTTAGCTGGCCGGTGGATGGCGCTTCGTGATGCGAAGCTCCGTAATTGCACGTTTCGGCTGATCGGCTTTGCCTTACATGTCACTCCCGCAAGGATTCCCTTGCGGGATTTTTTATTGTGCTGTGCGGATTTCTGGCTAGGTGTGTTGATTTTTGGGCGGGTGTGCGGATTTTGGATCAGGTGTGTTGATTTCTGATCAATTATGCGGATTTTTCCTAAATCGTGCGGATTTAAAATTGGCTGTGCGGATTCTAGACGGCGTGTGTTGATTTATGGATGGTTGTGTTGATTTATGGATGGTTGTGTTGATTCCTGACGATGTGTGCGGATTTTCAAAGACTTGTGCGGATTGATAAAAAGGGAAATCTTGGCATTTTCCCCCAAATAAGACCGATTTTCGGCGTTTTTAGCCCTAAAGGACGTCTTTTGATCAGCAGGCAATCCGCACAACTAGCTAAAAATCCGCACGCCTTCATGGGAATCCGCACGCCTTCATGAGAATCCGCACGTGTCGTCTAGAATCCGCACACCTTCTTGGGAATCCGCACGGTGCGCTGTCTGTTGTTGTGATCTGTTGTTGTGGTCTGTTGTTGTGGTCTGTTGTCGCTGTTGATTCTTGTGGAATGCACTGCGATTTTGCCGCGCAACACACTTTGTTGAGAATGATTCTCAATTACTGTACGATATTCGAGGCACATTTGATATAGGTAGAAAGACAATCATGAATCGTGTCATGAAAATCGTAATCGCACTGCTCGCTTCTGTGGGAATTGTGGCGTCGGTATCCGCTTGTGGCTCGTCGAACGGTTCTTCAAGCGGCTCGAGCGCCGACGGCACCATCAATGTGGTCGCGTCGGTCAACCAGTGGGGAACCGTCGCGCAGGCTTTGGGCGGCGAGAACGTTTCCGTCGTAAGCATCATCAACTCAACCAATGTGGAGGCCCATGACTACGAGCCGACCACGGCCGATGTGGCCAAGCTGCAGAAAGCCCGGATCATCGTCGTCAACGGCGCCGATTACGACTCCTGGGCGGTGAAGGCGGCGGAATCCACCGGAGCCACCGTGGTGAACGCGGCCGAAGCCGGCGGTGTGAAGGATGGCGAGAATCCTCACGTCTGGTTCTCCTCGCAGGTACGTAAGGCCACTGCCAAGGCGATCGTCGAGGCGTACAAGCAGGCATCCGCGGACAAGGCCGATTCGTTCGAAAAACTGTATGAGGACTGGCAGTCCACGGAAAATACCCTTGCCGAGAAGATCGGGGGCGTCAAGGAGTCCGCAAACGGTCTTACGTATGCGGCCACCGAATCTGTCGCCCAATATCTGGCCGACGACCTTGGTTTGACCGACGCCACTCCTACGGGCTATGTGCAGGCCACGTCCAATGATGGTGAGCCGACTCCGGCGGACATCAAGAACTTCACCGACGCGCTCGCATCCGGCGAGATCAAACTGCTGGTGGTCAATACGCAGGAGGAGACCGATCTTACGAACAAGATCACGGATGCCGCGGAATCGGCGGACGTGCCGATGGTGGAGCTCACCGAGCAGATGCCGGACGATTTCAGCTCGTTGACCGAATGGATGGAATCGTTGGTCGGGGAATTCGAGGAGGCGATTCGATAGGTCCGCATTCGCACCTATCCCCCTATCCGTGTGCGCGCCCACTTCCCGCCTTGACTTGCGCGGCGGCATTAATTCGCATCCTCGTCTGCGTCTGTGCCTTCACTTTCGTCCTCGATCCACGTTCGAATTTTCATCCTCATTCCCAACCCGCCTCATTCGTATGCAAATGTGAAGACATTGTGTAACTT
>CAVBVU010000018.1:0-21968 GCA_963598975.1 Anaerovoracaceae bacterium | reverse complement strand
GACCGCCCGACCATTGACGGCTACAGTACCGCGGCTATACGGCGCACCGCTTCGTGTAGCTGATCCTCCGATTTGAGCAGACTGAATCGCACGTAATCGACACCGACTTTGCCGAAACAGGTGCCCGGCAATGCGGCGACCGCGGCACGTTCCAACAGCAGATCGGCGAATTGTTCGCCTGTCAATCCTTCGGGAGCGTGCACCCATGCATAGATGCCGCCGTCCGAATCGAACACGTCCAATCCCGCGCCACGCAGGCCTTCCGCCACGATGCGACGTCGCAACGCATATCGCGACGCCAATTCGGCCACGCAGCTCTGGTCCGAGCGCAACGCCACAGTACCCGCGTCCTGCACGCTGCCGGTCACCATGGATCCCATCTGGTAGTGGTATTGCTTGACGTGGGCGACGATATCGTCGTTGCCTGCGATGAATCCGGCCCTCCATCCGGCCATCGCGTACATTTTCGAAAGCGAGCACACCTCCACGGCAACGTCGAGCGCTCCAGGCAGCGACAGGATGCTGATCTGCTGGCTTTCCACCCCCAATCCCGCATAGGCGAAATCCTGTATGATCGCGAATTGATGCTCATGGGCCAGGCGAATGGTCTTCTCCAGAAACTCGCGGGGAGCGTGCGCACCGGTCGGATTGTTCGGATAGTTGAGGATCAGAACCTTCACGCGCTTCCAAACCTCGTCGGGAACCTCATCCAGATCCGGCAGAAAACCACGTTCCGGCAGGGACGGCAGCAGAATCTCCTCCGCGCGGCTCATCACCGTCATGCAATGGTATGACGGATAGTACGGGTCGGCGTAGGCGACGGCATCGCCTGCGGAAACAAGCACCGCGAACAGCGCGGCCAGACCATCCACGGCCCCTTCGACCGCGAACAGCTGCGTTTTCCAATCCAAGTCGACGTCATACGTGTTGCGGTACCAGCGTTCGGCCGCCTCAAGAAAATCCGGCTTGCCGTCGAACGGCGAATATCGGGCGTTGGCGGGATCATCGACGGCCTGCTTGGCGGCGTCCCGAATGAAGTCGGCCGGGAAGGCGTCCGGATTGCCTTTCGCCAAATCGATCACATCGGCTCCGTCCGCAACCGCGGCGGCCACCTTGCGATCCATGTCGGCAAAGACATTCGGGGGAATTGATTGCGCGACTTGTGTGAACGCAATCGGAGAAACATATGCAGTCATAAGAAACACCTACTTTTGGCAAATAACCGCGCACGCGGCATCGAAGCCGAAAACGGCTCCAGTCTGCCACGTGCGCGGTTGATTTTTGTTACGCGTCGAGATTCTCAGTGGGTCACCGCTCGGGCGATGGCATCGCCGATCCACTGGATGATCTGCACGATGACGATCAGAATGACCACGATGGCCACAAGCACGCCGGTTTCATAACGGTTGTAGCCGTATTGGATGGCCATGTCGCCGATACCGCCCGCGCCGATGGTACCGACCATCGCGGAATAGCCGATCAACGAGATGATGGTGAGCACCACACCACGGATGAACGACGGCAACGCCTGTGGGAACACCGCGTCGATGATGATCTGTCTGGTGGTGGCACCGGTGGAGATCGCAGCCTCCAACAGGCCGGAATCGACTTCGGAGAACGCGCTTTGGGCGATTCTGGCGAAGAACGGCACCGCGGCGATCGACAGCGAGATCGCACCTCCGGTCGGCGTGTACGGATCGCCAAGCAGCAGCTGGGCAACCGGGATGAGCACGACCATGAGAATCAGGAACGGCAATGAGCGGATGGCATTGACCACGAAACCGATGATGGCGTTGACCGCACGATTCGGTTTGAACAAACGGTTTTCGGTCAAATACAGCAACAGCGCGATCAACGTGCCGAATACCACACCGATGATGGCGGAGATAACGACCATATACGCCGTGTCCAACAATGCTTGGCCAAGATTCTCCTGAAGGATCTCAAGGGTTTCTTCCATGTTTGTCACACCTCCTCGGATGCGCCGGTTTCCACGGCAACGGCCAGCTGTCCGCGGTCAAGTTCCCGATACGAGAACACATGTGTTCTCAGCTGGTTCAGCGCCTGCAGCAACGGCTCGCCGGCACCTGACACCAGCACTATGAGAATGCCTATGGCCTGGGAGCCGAAGTATTCCACATTGGCATGCAGTACATTGATGCTCACGCCGTAATCCTGCGCCACCCGGCTGATGAGCGGCTCGAGGGCCGCATCACCCTTGTAACGCAGTTCCACGATGGTTCCGGCCGGTAGAGACGGCACCAGCTGAGGCGGCACGGCGATGCCGAGGTAACGTTCCACCAGTGCCTTGGTTGTCGGATGCTTCGGCGCGCTGAACACGTCGAAGGTGTTGCCCTGTTCCACCACCACGCCGTTTTCCATCACGGCCACACGGTTGAACACTTGCTTGGCCACATCCAGCTGGTGCGTGATGAACACGACTGTGATGCCCAGCTCATGGTTGATGCGCTGCAGCAGGGACAGAATGCCTTCCGTGGTTTCAAGGTCCAGCGCGCTGGTGGCCTCGTCGCACAGTAGGATTTCCGGCTTGTTGGCCAGCGCCCTCGCGATCGACACACGCTGCTTCTGTCCGCCGGAAAGATTGGACGGATAACTGTCGATTTTGTTTTCGAGTCCTACGAGTGCAAGCAGTTCGCGGATGCGTTCCTGCCATTGTGCCTTCGGATATCCGCCTGCCTTAAGCGCGAATTCGATGTTTTTGCCGACCGTGACGTTGCCGATCAGGTTGAAGCCTTGGAAGATGAAGCCGATTTTCTTGCGAAGCTCACGCAGTCCGGCTCCTCTGATTCCGGTGATGTCCTGCCCGTCGATCAGCACGTGGCCTCCGGTCGGGCGCTCCAGCAGGTTGATGGTGCGCACCAGCGTGGATTTGCCCGCTCCGGAGAATCCGACGATGCCGAAGATCTCGCCTTTCTCAACGTTCAGGCTCACGTGTTTGACCGCCTGTACGGTTCGTCCGCCTTCATGGAAGGTGACGGACACGTCTTTCAGTTCGATGAGGCTCATGCGATTCGTCTCTTTCCGTGTTTATCACCAGGTGGTCGGCTTGCCGAAGTCCTTGAATTCGCTCTTGGCTATGGCGTCCTTGAATTCCTGGCTTGCGAGCAGTTCGGTGATGGCCTTGCCGAAATCGGTGTCAATGTCTTCGGTACGCAGCGCGAACACGTTGATCACACCTTCGTCCTGTTGCTCCATGGCAAGCGCTTCGGACGGCTTGAGACCAGCGGCCCATGCGTAGTTTCCGGGAACCAGCGACACATCCACTGAGCTTAGGGATCGGGCTAGCTGCGCGGCTTCGATGGTTTTGATCTGCAGGTTCTTCGGGTTGTCTTTGATGTCGTTCACGCTGGCTTTGGTGGAGTCCACTTCACCATCCAGTGTCACCAGTCCCTGCTGTTCGAGCACGTTAAGGGAACGGGCCAGGTTGGATGCGTCGGCCGCGATGGCAACGGTGGCACCGTCTTCGATGTCGTCTATGGACTTATAGGTGTTGGAGTAGATGCCCAGTCCAAGGGTGGGGACCTGGCCGACGGACGTCAGGTCGAGGTTGTTGTCTTCCTTGAACTTGTTCAGATAGTTGATGTGCTGCATCAGGTTGCCTTGGATGGAACCGGCCGCCAACGCCTTGTCCGGCTGCACGTAATCGTTGAACAGCTTCGTCTTGAGTTCGAATCCGTCGTCTTTGAGCAGCGGCGCGATCACGTCTTCGACCATGTCTCCGTATGGTCCGGCGCATACGCCGATGGTGATTTCAGTGGTTTTTCCTTCGGTTGCGTTAAGGCTTGCCGACGAGTCGGAGTTCGATCCGCATGCCGCCGCGGAAACGATGGTCGCGGTTGCGAGCACGACCGCCGCCGCTCGTTTGAGCGTTTTGATCGTGTGGAACTTGTTGGTGGTGTTGATGGTCATGATATTTCCCTCTCTTTTTCGACAAGCATGCCGCTTGTCAAGCATGTTGCGGTTCAGGCCTCGGCCTGTGCCTCGGCGACGATCTGCGGATTGTGGATGGCGAAGGCACGTTCGGCGAGGTGCACTTCCCTGGTGAGGAATTCGTGTAGCTTGCATACGTAGCCGTTTTCACGACCGATTTTCGCGATGTACCCGTTGATGTAGTCGACTTCGGTCGGACGCCCTTTGGTCAGGTCCTGATACATGGACGGATAGTGCAACGGATGCGCCACTCCGGCCGTATGCAGAATGGTTTCGACTTCCGTCTCACGAGTGCCGAGCAGTTCGTATCCCGCAGCTTCAGCTGCGCCGTAAGCCTCGTCCACCAGCTGTTCGGTGAGCCAACGCGCGTCGGGATGCGCATGGAATTCGCCGAAGCGAATCTGATACATGGTGCACAGCGTGTTGAGCACGGAGTTGAACACGATTTTCGCCATGCACATGCCGATGAAGTTCTCCACGATGGTCGGGTTCAACGTGGCTGCCTTGAAATCCTCGAAAAGCACCTGTTCGGCGGCTTTCACGCCTTCGGTCACCTCGTCGGCATAGGCGCACAGGTTCATGGCCTTGGCATGGGCGCCGCCGGTGAAGTTGAAATCGCCCGGCCCGTACACGTAGGCGCCGATCAACGCGGTGCCGCCGTAGATGCGGTCTTTGGAGAAGTATTCGTTGAGTTTTTCGAAATGGCCGTATCCGTTCATCGCGGAGAACACGATCTGCCGGTCGTTGAACAGGTGGGCGCAACGCTTGAGCACGCCGTCAAGCTGCATCTGCTTGAGGAACACGATCCACACATCCGGTTCCTTCGTGTATTCCTCCGGATAGTAGACGTCGATCGGAACGAGATGACGGTCCTCGCCGTCCTGCGAAACGTAGGCACCGCCCTGTTCCCGTATCTTTTCGACGTTCGGCTTCCACGTATCAATGAAATCCACATCCTTATGCGCGAATTCCTGTAGAAGCACACCGTACTGGATGCCCATTCCGCCAGCGCCGATCACCGCATACCTCATGTCACATTCCCTCTCTTTTATGTATGCCATGGTTCGTATGTCACGTCTTTTTCAAACGGACAATCACAAGATACCGGCAAATTTCGGAGGGTATGTCGGCGTGGCTATACGCGCTTCTTATGGAAGGCGCAAATCGTCATAGACGTTGATTATGAAGCGTTATCACGATTCTCGCAACGTTGCGCGAAACCGGGAAATCACGGTATGACAGTGGAATAGAACGGACCCGGCCGCTCACACAGTCGGGTCCATATAGATTTCGTTCATGACCGGCGGATGTCACCATCCACCGAAGATAACGTCAACGTCAGTCGACGACGCCCTTTTCCACGACGATGTCGTCCGGATCGACGTCGGAGCCGTACACCGGCTTCCGCAAGCCGACGCTGCGTCTGCTGCGTCCGGCCGATTCCGTGCCCGGCTTGCCGGTGTCGATCACGTCGCCGTTCATGGCGATGGTGCCGCCCTGGATCGGCTCAAGTCCCGCGATCGCACGCAGCAACGTGGTCTTGACGATTCTCGTGGCAAGGTTCACCGACGCGGGCAGCAGTCTGCGCAACGCCTGCGGAAGAATCACCCGCAGAAACGTCTGCTTCCTGTTCAGGCCCAGCACGTATGCCGACTCGTACTGCGCCTTCGGAATCGACACCAGCGCGCCGCGTACCAGGTCGCCCAGTTCGGCGCCTCCCCACAGCACGAATACGAACACGCAGGAGCCGGTCGCGTCCAGATTCCAGTTCCGCAGACGCGCGAACCCGTAGAAGACGATGAACAGCAGGGCAAGCTGCGGCATGATTCGATATCAAAATGTGAAGATTGGGTACACCTTGCGCGAAAGTATGCTCATGCTCATTCGACATGCAACGATGGAAGACCTCGACGCGATCGAGGCTATTGAGGCCGCATGCTTTCCTCCACAAGAGGCCGCGAGCAACGAAAGCCTCACTGCAAGAGTGGCCACGTATCCCAACCATTTCTGGCTGTTGGTCAACGATGATGATGACGATACCCGCTTCCCCGCGTCCGTTCATGACGGCACGCTCGTCGGATTCGTCAACGGCATGGCCACCAATATTCCCGACCTTGATGACACGATGTACGAGGACGCGTCGATGCATGATTCCCAAGGTGAGTGGCAGATGATCTTCGGCGTGTGCACCGCGCCCGTATACCAGCATCGAGGCTGCGCCAGCTATCTGCTCCGTCAGGTCATCCTTGATTCGACCATGGCCGGCCGTAAGGGAATCGTGCTTACCTGCAAGGAACGTCTTGTCGGGTTTTACTCGAGGCTTGGTTTCATGGATGAGGGCATTTCCCCTTCCACCCATGGCAATGTCGCATGGCATCAGATGCGATTGCCGCTGATGCACGCCGTAACCGGGGAAATCTCCTCCTCGGCCGTCTATGCGGATGATGACAAAAACCCAAGCGCCGCAAGCATTTCGCCGGATACGGACACACTGGAATTCCCTGTGGTCGAAGCCCGATAGAAGTCACTGCGAGCCAGCCGCGACACGCCGACGATTTGCATTCTTCCAAAAATCCACGTAAGTTAGCTCTCGCTTCGGGCGGTTGGCGCAGTGGTAGCGCACTTCCCTGACACGGAAGGGGTCACAAGTTCGAATCTTGTATCGCCCACGCGAAGCGGATAACGAAGCCGGAAACGGCTGAGATATCCCACGGGTGATTGGCGCAGCGGCTAGCGCACTTCCTTCACACGGAAGGGGTCATAGGTTCGATTCCTATATCACCCACTGGATTTCTGCTTCTCACGGCAGGAATTCTTTGCGGACATAGCTTAGTTGGTAAAGCGCAACCTTGCCAAGGTTGAGACCGCGGGTTCGAGTCCCGTTGTCCGCTCCAGTAAAACCTCAGGATTTCGATTCTGAGGTTTTTTGTTTTTCGTAACGAATTACTGGGATTACCGAATCATCTTGGGTGCAGGGTCTGATGCTCCCGACAATCTCCTTCTCCTTTTTTCATCTCCTTTTCCACGTCCCTTCCCGTTACAACCGGGAGATACCGCGCTCAAGGCGCAAGCTCAAGCAATACCCCCTTACCTCAGCCACAAGTGGAAGATACGGGTATATCTTCCTAGTTGTGGCCAAAAGGGGGCACCCGCCACCACGGCTCATTTATTTCACACAATCACAAAACGGCTATTTTCCAACGATTTGAGCCTCACAGTCCAAAATGGCCGAACATGCGCCACGGCCACAAGTGGAAGATACAGTCATATCTCCCACTTGTGGCCGAAAAGGGCACGCTCCATCACGCCCAGCTCAACTCGCATAATCCAGGAACGGCCATTTTCCGACGATTCATGATTTACGTATCAAAACGACCGTCGCGAGAACTGTCTTACGCGCCCATACCATCCCACGCATAGTCGAGATGCATGAATTCCGGCACTTTATACCATTTGACCGGATATCCGGCACCGTGCGCGCAGAACACCGAATCCGGCGTGTTCTCCAAGTCGGATTCCGGATCGTAGACGCTCTGTTCAATCACCTCGTCGGCGTTATGGCACGGTCTGTAGCCGGAGAATACGCAACTTATATGCCCTCGCCCGTGCGTGTACGCGTTCACGTCCATCGCATAATCGCGCATTTCGGAAACCGGCGCGACGCCGTTCAACACCATATATTCGCCATCTCCCTCAGGAGAATCGAATGAGCCGCCCATACGCTGAATATCGGCCATGGCGTGGCCGACCATATCCTGGGGGACCTCCAAACGGAACCCATACCACGGTTCCAGCAGACGGCAATCGCCTCTCTTCTTCGATTCCATCAGTCCTTGACGGATTGCACGATAGGTCGCTTGGCGGAAATCGCCGCCTTCCGTATGCTTCAGATGCGCACGACCCGTCAGCAACGTAATCCGCATATCCGTGATCGGAGAACCGGTAAGTGTGCCCAGATGTTCGCGTTCCGCGAAATGCTGCATGATCAGTCGCTGCCAATTACGGTCGAGCACGTCCTCACTGCATACGGTGGCATATTGCATGCCGCCACCCTGCGGCAACGGTTCCAGCAGCACATGGGTCTCCGCATAGTGGCGCAACGGTTCGAAATGGCCCACGCCCTCAATCGGCTCGGCAATCGTCTCCTTGTAGAGAATGCCGCCCGGACCGAACGTAACATCCAAGCCAAAACGGTCATGCATCATCTGCTGGATAATCTCCAACTGCACCGCGCCCATCAACTGCAGATGCACCTCTTCAAGGTGCGCCTGCCACACAACGTGCAGCAGCGGATCCTCGTCCTCCAACTCACGCAACGCAACAAGGCACTTGTGGATGTCGCACTCCCCCGGCAGCAACGTATATGTGAGCACCGGCTGCAGCACCGGATTATCGCCATCCTGCTCTTCGCCGAGCCCCTGCCCCGGGAAAGTCTGCGTAAGACCTGTGACGGCGCATACCGTGCCTGCAGGAACGGAATCGACCGTCGTGAACTTCGCACCGGAATAGACGCGCACCTGATCGGCCTTCTCATGCCATATTCCGTCGTCCTCACGCGATACGGAACCGGGACGTGAAGCGCCGGACAGCATGGCCTTCGCCGCGAAATCGCCACCGGTCACCTTCAGCCAGGTCAGACGATTGCCTTGCGCATCATGCGATACCTTATATATACGCGCGCCGAATCCATCGCCATAGCGCGGCTCTTCCACATAATGCTCGAAGCCCGCAACGAACGCCTCGATGGCTTCCATCTTCAGCGCGGAGCCGAAAAAGCACGGGAAGAGCATACGATTCGCGATCATCGTCCGAATCGTCTCATCCGGAATCGTTTCGGTCTCAAGATACGCATTCATCGCGGATTCGCTCTGCACTGCGATTTCCTCCGCGATGTCCGCCGGCATGGCATTGCTGGTTCCCCACTCCCCCGAACCGGTGAAGTCGACGCATCCGTCGGAGAAACGTTGCTTGAGTCGATTCAGCAACGCGTCCTTGTCGGCGCCCGGAGCGTCCATTTTGTTGACGAAGATGAAGGTGGGAACCTGATATCGCGCCAGCAGACGCCACAATGTTTCGGTATGGCCTTGGATGCCGTCCGCCCCGGAGATCACCAGAATCGCGTAATCGAGTACACGCAGGGTGCGTTCCGTTTCGGCGGAGAAATCCACATGGCCCGGAGTATCAAGCAGGGTCAGCGCAAGATTTTCGGTCTTTATGATGGCCGGTTCGGCGAAGATGGTGATTCCTCGCTGACGTTCCATCGCATTCGTATCGAGAAACGCGTCGCCATGGTCCACACGACCCAGTTTGCGCACCTGCCCGGTGGTATAGAGCAGCGCTTCCGACAATGTGGTTTTGCCTGCATCCACATGCGCCAGAATACCGGTGACGATTCGTTTCATGCTTCCTCCCGCAAGACCCTCGGCCAATCTACCAATAACCTACCAGCAACCCGCTAACGGCCTTATCCCAGACGATTGCAATCACTCGCATTCGCAGGCTCTCAGCGTCCCAAAACCTCCAGCCACAGAGATCATAGGGCTTTGAGCACAATGCCCGCCGCAGCGAGAAGCACTCCGGCGTATTGAATCACCCGCACATGCTTGCGGGGAACACCCAACAGACCGAACCTGTCGACCGCCAGACCTCCGCCGACCTGTCCGAGCAGCACAAGCATGACCGTCATGCCAGTACCGATCGCCGAGGAAAGATAGGCGTTGCACATCACCAGAGTCGCACCCAGCAATCCGCCGACCCACATCCACCATGGATTACCTTTTTCCAACGCGTTTCCAAGACTGTAGGTACGGTCGACCAAGCCCACCACAATCGCCAATGACGCAAGCCCCACCGCAAAGGAGACCAGTGAAGCCTTGGCGGGAGATCCCAGCGAAACGCCCAGCTTGCCGAGCAGAGCCGTCTGAATGGCCGAACACATACCGAACATCACCCCAGCCAAACTCCATGACGTCGTCGAAATCGCACTATTCGAATCTTTCGGATCGATCCGGCTGCCGAAACTGCCCGATCCGGCCTTATCCCGACTTCCCGAACGCTGATTGGCCCCTACGACGGCAAGCAGAAAACCCACCAACGCAAGAACCGTACCGCATGCACGCAACGGTGAGATCGCCAGTTTCTGCGCACCAAACCAACCGAAAGCGTCAATCAGCAATCCCATGGCAATCTGCCCCATAACCGGCATGATCACGGCCTTCAAGCTGCCCAATCTTGGCAAAAGCAATATGTTGCCGGTCAAGAACGTCACGCCGAACATACCAGCGAACCACATCCACCATGGACCGTCCGCTGCCGTGTCCGGCAACAACGGGTACGGCCCTGTTATCAGCACAATGGCCAGCATCGACAGCAGACCCACGCTGAACGACACCATCGATGCACGCAAAGGCGAGCCCACGGAACGCCCCAGCCTCGTGTTCACCGCCGTCTGCACAGGCGTGATGACACCGGAAAAAACACCCAGCAACAATTGCAGCATATTTCGTTCCCATCTCCCCTTCAGCACGACACTATAGTAGTGAAGCACGTTTTCCGATACGGAAATATCAAGGAGATGTCAGGCAATAGGCCAAGATTCAGCCTCTCATCAACCACCACGGGCGTTGTGCGCCTCAGACGCATGTTTCGACCTACGCTCCGGGAACATTCAGCCCGTCCAACCATTCCCGTAACGACGCAAACCAACCACTTTGCGTCGTTACGGGAATAGTTCACAGGTCGGAGTATTCCCATAACGCCGTAAAAGCACCTGTTTGCGTCGGTATGAAGATAGCAGCCGCACAGCACTCTACCCAAAACGACGCAACGGAAAGCACCAGACCGCGTCGACATCACCAAGATGCCGAAAGATGCCGGGAAAACAAAAAGTCCCCCGCATCCGAGATACGAGGGACTCAATCGTGACCCCGGCCGGGCTCGAACCGGCGACCTTGAGATTAGAAGTCACATGCTCTATCCAGCTGAGCTACAGGGCCAAACCTGATTCAGTATAGTCACACTGCGCGTTCTTGCCAACTCGAACGCGCGGCAATCCTATTGCAAATTCTATTGCGACCCTACTGCAATCCCGTCGGAATCCGTGAAACACGAATAATCACAAACCCCAATCACAGACTCCGACGACACATACCATTACATCTCATACGTCACGGCATACACTCACGGCTCGATGATCCAGCTCAAGCCGACAAGCACGATGAGGAACAGCACATTGACCGCGGAATAGACCGCCAGATAACGGCCCTTCTTGTCCGGATACTTACGCACCACGTTCTTATAGCCGATCAGTGATGCCATCGACGCGATCAGCGTACCCATGCCGCCAAGGTTGGTGCCGATGATCAGCGGACGCCACTGGTCGCAGAAGCCGGAAAGCAGCAGCGTGGTAGGCACGTTGGAGATGAACTGGCTGGAAACCACGGACACTTCCAGCGGATGGTCGCCCACTAACGCGGCGGCAAGATTGTAGAATTCCGGCACACGCTTCATATTGCCGATGAAGATGAAGAACATGCAGAACGTGAGCGGCAGACCCCAGTCGATTTTGAAGAACGCCTTGCGATCACAGAAGACGAACGCCACGAACACGATCACGCACATGGCCCACAGTGGAATGAAGTCGCTCACGGCAAGCAGACAGACGATGAACAGTGCGGAGTACACCAGCGTACGCCATCCGCCATAGCCGGCACCGTAACCCGTCACACGAATCTCATCGGGCCTGGGCTGATCGGAATGCGGGGCGAGCACGCTTTGCTCAATGTCAACGCCATCAATGGAGGAGAACTCGGAAACCGGCTTTTTGCCGAACACCACGCAGGAGATGATCACCAGCATCACCGCGGCCAGACCGGAGTATGGGGCCATGATGCCGATCATCTCCATCGAAGGCATGCCGGTCAACGCCTTCAAATACAGGTTGTGCGCATTGCCGATCGGGGTGAGCATGCTGCCCACGTTCGCACCGATGGTCATCAAAGTGCCGACGAGCACCGCATGCTCCTCCATGTGCGCCATGGTGAGCACGGCCAGAGCGAACGGAATGAACGTGACCAACGCCACATCGTTCGTGATCAGCATGCCAGAGAAATAGGTGAGCGAGATCAGCGTGATCACCAGTCCGCGCGCGGTGCTTACATGATGCAGCAGACGCGAGCCGATGATGCGGAACACGCCGATGCGCTGGAATCCGCACACCACCAGCATCAGGCAGACCAGCTGCGAGATGGTGCTTGCATGAATGTAGTCGAGATATTCCTTATCAGGCGGAACAATAAAACAGGAAATGATCGCCAATACGGAAGCTACCACAAGAATGGTCTCATTTTTCAGGATTTTGACCACCAATTGTCGCATCCAGTTCCTCCGTAAATCCCACCCGCGAACCCTTCGCTAAGGTGGGCTGTTTCTTTCAAATGCCGTACTCACTTTACCCGAAAGCCTACCTAGCATAAGGCCTCGGCGTGCTGAATTTCCGACCGTTCCAACGATTTTCACCCATCGCGCCTTACTGCCCCAAGCTTTCACGAACCGGCAAAATCGAATTTTTACACCTTTCAAGACCTCATTCAGACACCGCGACACCGAGATTTCAACGAGAATTCGTCCGCAGTACACCCGCCGTTATCCGTCGGTTCACCTACGACGGCGCGATTGTCCGCGCCGAGCGTTCTTTACACGCATCACGTATGCTTTCCGCAGCACCTTTACGCGATGTCGTTGCCGAATACACGTGCCTGCAGATCCTTGCGCAGGGTCTCCAACTGCGTGATCCTGCCGAGCAATTCGATTTTTTCGGCACCATCCGGCAGTTGCGCCATCCGTCGTTTCGTCGAACCGATCCTACGCATGATGCCGGTGTCGATAAGACGGGTCATCAGTTCGGAAGTATATCTACGCTCGTCGTCCGTAGGCTTGCGCAGCTGCACGTTTTCTTCCTGCGATTGCTGCTGAGCCCTGTTGGCATCGACCTCGCTTAGCGGCAGCGTCATGACGGCCAGTTCGTTGATGACCGATTCGAGCATGGGCCCGCCCGCCTTGGTGAGATTATGCATCCACAGGCCCTGCGGCACGCTCACGTCGGGCAGTCCTCCCGCTGCGATCACCGCCTGATACAGCGTGCGGAACACGGAAGTCATGAAGCTTTCCAGATTCAGGCTGGCGAACAGCTGCCTGTCGATGGCCAAAGGCATCTGAATCAGCGCGGCCATGAACTGCTGCTCACAGATGAACACGGCATCGTCGATGCGGTAATATGCCTGTTCCATGGCGTTTCTGTGTTCCAGCTGCCTGCGCGCGGCCGGGTTGTCGTACGGATTCGCACCATGTTCCACGCGGTGTTCCACGGATACACCGGCAGTAAAACCGCCTGCGGCACGGCGTTTCGGGGCGTATGCGTCCTCATCGCGAACATTGAGCTTGCGCCGCGCATCACGCACTTCGCGCTGCATGACTTCCAAATCGACGCCGATCCTGCGAACCGCTTTGCGCGAGTACAGATCGAGCTGCGATCGGTCGCGAATCTGCGCGATCAGCGGCGCCACGGCTTTGACCGCGCCCATCTGACCCGTCGTATACGAGGTGTCGAAGCGGGCGATCGCCGCATCGATCACGAAATCGTACAGCGGCTTGGCCTGTTCCACCAAAGAACGCACCGCTTCCGAACCACGGTTGATGCGCAGATCGCAAGGATCGAGATTGTCGTCCGCCACTGCGACGAACGTCTGCGAAAGGAACGCCGCGTCAAGCCCGAACGCGTGGACGGCCGCCTTCTGCCCTGCGGCATCGCCATCGAACGTGAATACGATGCGCGAGCTCATCTTCTGCCCCTCGACCTTCAACGGGCCGACCAATTGCACCGCGCCGAGGGAATCGTCGGCGATGAGACGGCGTACGATCTTGGCGTGTTCGGCGCCGAACGCCGTGCCGCAGGTGGCGACGGCCGTATCGATGCCGGACAGATGCATGGCCATCACGTCGGTATAGCCTTCGACGATCACGACCTGGCGTTTCTTCACGATCGCCGATTTGGCCATATCGATGCCGTACAGCACCTGATTCTTGTGGTACAGCTGGGTATCCGGCGTATTGATGTATTTCGCGTTGATCGCGTCGTCGTCATACAGCTTCCTCGCGCCGAAACCCAACGTGCGGCCGGTGGAGTCACGTATCGGCCAGGTCACACGCCCCCGGAAATAGTCGTATACGCCGCGTTGACCCTGCCGGGCAAGTCCCGCGTCGAGCATCTCCTTTTGAGTGAACCCTTTGCCGGCCAGATAGCGTACGAGATTATCCCATCCTTGGGGCGCATAGCCGCATCCGAACCGTTGGCAATCCGCCTGGCTGAAGTTGCGGCCATCCAGAAGCTTCCGGGCGGCGAGCGCCTCCTTGGTCATCAGCTGGGATACGAAGAACGTCTGGGCGGCCTCGTTCGCTTCCAGCAGACGTGAACGTTTCGATCCTTCGCGTTCCGTCTTGGAGTTCGTCTGGTCGTAGCGCAGTTCGATGTGGTAGCGGTCGGCGAGCAGTTCCACGGCGTCGCGGAAGTCGACGTTTTCCTGATGTTCCACATAGCCGAATACGTCGCCGCCGAGTCCGCATCCGAAACAATGCCATGCGCCGAGCGCCGGACGTACGGAGAAGCTCGGGGTCTTCTCGTCATGGAACGGGCATAGCCCGACATAGGTGCCGGTGCCGGAAGGTTTGAGCGTGACCGTCGCCGATACGATGTCATACAAATCGGCTACGGCGCGTACCTTTTCTATATCTTCCTTCAGAATCATTCCCGGCATGCATTCCAGACTACCATTGGCGGCTCTCGGCTCGACCTACGGCCACGGCCGACCATATCGCGTCCCGGTTACTGCGGATTGGCGCAAGAGGTCCCGGCATCCCGTGCCAATCCGCTTCGGGCGAACTTCCAAAGAACCCGCTAGAGGATGCCGGCCGGGTCGAGTTTGCTCAGATCGTCCTCGTCAAGCACCTGCGTGGCATGCTCGTACAGTCGCGGGATGCGGCTGCGCAGACAGGTGAAGATCTCGTAGCTGATGGTGTCCGCGGTGCGGGCCCAGTCGTCAGCGGTCGGTTCGGCGTAGGCCTCGCCGCGGCCGGGGCCGAACAGTTCGACGGTGTCTCCTTCGTGGATGCCGAGTTCGTTGGCCGAGCCATGCAGGTCGAGCATGAACTGATCCATGCATATGCGGCCGGACACGCGGTACAGGCGAGGTCCCTCACACGTCATGACGCGCACCGGGCCACCGTCCTTGGCCATATGCTTGGCGCCTTCCATGTCGAATCCGGATGCGGAGCGGTGGATGCCGTCCGCATAGCCGACCGGCACGATGGCGGTGGAGGTGTTCTCCTCCGTCAGATAGGTCCGCCCGTAAGAGATGCCGTGGCCCGCCTCCACGTCTTTGACCGTGCCCAGCTGCGCCTGCAGGGTCATGGCAGGATGAAGATCATAGGTGTCGGGCGTTCCCATGGCCGGATCCGCCTCATAACCGTAGAGGCCGATGCCGGGTCTGACCAGTTCGAAATGAATCTCCGGACGGGTCAGCGTTCCCGCGGTATTGGCCAGGTGACGAATCTCCGGCGCGATTCCGGCCTGTTCCATGCGGCGGGTGAAATCCTTGAAACGTTCCACCTGCAGATCGGTGCAATGTACGAATTCCGGTACGTCCGGCGCATCGGCGACCGCCAAGTGGCTCCACTGGCCCACGATGCGCAGCACTCCCTCTTTGGCGAGGGGCACCAGCTTGGCCAACGCCTCGTCGAAGGATTCCTCCGTGAAACCGTTGCGTCCGAAACCGGAATCGACCTTCACGTGCACGCGCGCCGTTTTGCCGAGTTTGCGCGCGGCCGCGGCGATGCCGTCGATGCCGGACAGGGAACCCACGGAAATGTCGACGTCGTTGGCGATCAGCTCTTCGAAAGGCACCGCCGCACCGTTGTATACCCACGTGAGAATGTGGCAGCGGTCGGGGCCGATGCCCGCTTTGCGCAGCAGCAGCGCCTCATGCGACTGCGCGGTGCCGAGCCATGTCGCACCTCCGGCGAGCGCGGCCAGCGCGGTGGGAATCAGGCCGTGTCCGTAGGCGTCGGCCTTGACCACGCCCATCACCGCCGTCGGAGAGTCCTTCCCGCCCACGACGCTCACCAGATGGCGCATATTGTCTCGCAATGCGGCAAGGTCAACTATGGCTTGGGCCGGGTATTGACGGCGTGCTGCCTCGTAGTTCGCTTTGCCTTGTTCGCTGGAAAAATACCATTCACGTGTAGCGTTCAGAGTCATGGCCTCTATTGTTGCGCTTTCATACGACCGGTTTTGAACGTTTCCTACGGATTATGAGACAATTCACGGTGTTTTCACGTTTTTGTCCGAGCCCGGTTTTTACCATTCCGATACATATGGCTTGCATAGCCTTTTTGATTTCTGGCGTTTAGGCGTGCCAGAGTCCCGGAAAACCGTCCGGTCCGGCCCATATAAATCCGATTTACAGGGAAATTCAGTGACCATGGATCTGTTTCGTAAAAAGTCCGTGGAGCAGCTTGTATCCGAGTCGACTCCATTGAAACGAACGTTGAAGACGTTTGACCTTACCATGCTTGGTATCGGTGCCATCATCGGCACCGGCATCTTCGTGCTTACCGGACAGGGCGCGCTGACCGCCGGCCCGGCATTGTGCGTTTCCTTCCTGTTGGCCGCTATCTGCTGTGGTTTCGCCGGCTTGTGCTACGCGGAGTTCGCCGCGATGGCGCCGGTGTCCGGTTCCGCATACTCCTACGCGTATCTTGCGTTCGGCGAGTTGATCGCCTTCGTGATCGGCTGGGATCTTATTTTGGAGTATGCGCTGCAGGCCGCCACCGTTTCCGCGGGATGGTCCGGCTATTTCAACAAGCTGCTGGAAGGCTTCGGACTCCATCTGCCTGTTGAGCTGACCGCCGCGTACGGCACCACGGAAGGCGTGACCACGTATTTCAATCTGCCCGGTTTCGTCATCGTGCTCATCATCACATGGGTGCTGTCGATCGGCATCAATCAGACGAAGAAGACCAACGACATCATGGTGTTGATCAAGCTGGCGATCATCGTGCTGTTCATCGTATGCACCGTATGGTACGTCAATCCCAGCAACTGGAAGCCGTTCTCCCCGTACGGCATCTACACGTTCCAGCCGGGTTCCACGCAGCCGTACGGCATCGTGCCGGCCGCGTCCATCGTGTTCTTCAGCTTCATCGGCTTCGACGCGGTGTCGTCCTCCGCCGAGGAGACCATCAATCCGAACAAGACCCTGCCGCGCGGCATCCTCATCTCGCTCGCGCTGTCCACCGTGCTGTACATCATCATGACGCTCATCATGACCGGCGTGGTGCCGTATCAGGAGTTCGCGAAGTACATCGACGCCCCTGTGGCCGGTGTGATCCTCGAAACCGGCCTGAACTGGCTGGCGTTCATCGTCAATCTCGGTGCGCTGATTGGCATGACCACCGTCATGCTGGTTCAGCTGTACGGCCAGTCCCGCATCTGCTACGCCATGAGCCGTGACGGCCTGTTCCCGAAGTTCTTCGGCGATGTTCATCCGAAGTTCCGCACCCCGTTCAAGGGCACGTGGTTCTTCGGCATCCTGACCGCGATCGCCGGCGGTTTCATCAACATCAACGTGCTGTTCAAGCTGGTGAACATCGGTACGCTGTCGGCGTTCATCATCGTATCCGCCGGTATTCTGTGGATGCGCAAGACCCAGCCGGACGCGCACCGCGGATTCCGCGCCCCTGGCGTGCCGTTCACTCCGATCTGCGCCATCGTGTTCTGCTTCGTGCTGATCCTCGGCCTTAACTGGGAGACCTGGCTGCGTTTCGCCGTATGGTTCGCGCTTGGCCTGCTGGTGTATTTCACCTACAGCCGCAAGCGTTCGAAGCTGAACGGGCAGGAACTGCTGGCTTCCGAGGTTTAGCCTTCAGAGCCGCTCGGCAAGCGCCCGCATAACAGGACGGCCTGCGGAAGCCGTGCGAGTCCAACCGCACACGCCTTCCGCAGGCCGTCCTGTTGTGTTACGTCATTCGTGGCGCACGTCATATATATGGTCTACATACGCACGCCAACACATGGGGACGTTATATATATGGCCGTCCCGGACCTTACCATTCATGCCGCTGATATGCAATTCGCGTGGTGTCCGTGGGCCTGTCCAGCAGTTGAATCAATCCGCAGCGCGCGAATCCGTTCGATTCCAGAACGTGCTGCATGGCCTTGTTGTTCGGATGTGTATCGGCACGCACGTTGCCGTAGTGTTCGATGCACCAGTTGATGCAGTCCTTGGCAGCGCCCTTGGCCAGGCCGGACGATGCCACGCGGTGGATGGTCACATACGGGTCGTCGTCAAGCCACGCGCCATCAATGTTCACATACGTGGGGTCGATGCCCGGACACAGCGCGAACTGCGCAAGCACGCGCTCCCGCCCGTCGACCGTATCGACGAGCAGTATGGTGCGCTGGGCTTCGACGTCCTCCCGGACCACTTCCTCACGAGGGAAGGTGTTCCCCCATTGTGTGGGATTGCCGTTGGCCGCCATGAGCTCGCGCGCATGCGCGTAGATGCCCAACATGACGGGAAGATCGTCCATGGTGGCCCGGCGGAACCGACGTTCGGGAGTGACCTCGCCCAATCCATTCACCTCATCTCACTGGTTCAAACGTTTCCGAAGGTACAAACTATCACGGCAACTGCACAGGTCGTATGACAAGCCACATATAATGCGGAACCGTCAAGGACAGCATAACGAACGACCTCTCTCAATGCCTCCGCAAGTCCATGTGCGACGATGTGAAATCGCCGGAATCGTCGGAGGGAATCGAAAGAGGTCGTTCAGCTTTCGGAATATGGCGGGAATCTCAGACCAGACGGCGTTCGAACGCGTCGGAGCTGATGCCCTTGGCCAGAATGTCCTTGCACCACTGCTTCGCGGTGAACAGGCTGTGGTCGCGGTAGTTGCCGCAGCTTTCGATGGTGGTGGCCGGAACGTCGTCCCATGTGGCCTCGTATGCGATGAATTCCAAGGATTCCTTCAATGCCTGGGCCACTTCCTCGGTGGAGTGCTCGCCCCAGGTCAGCAGATGGAATCCGGTGCGGCATCCGAACGGGGAGCAGTCGATATAGCCTTCGATGCGTTCACGCAGCAGCACCGCGATCGTATGCTCGATGGTGTGCAGGCCGCCGGTCGGGATCGCCTCCTCGTTGGGCTGGACCAGACGAATGTCGTAGTTGGAGATCACGTCGCCGTTCGGTCCGGTCTGGGTGTCGATGTAGCGCACGTACGGAGCCTTGACCTTGGTGTGGTCCAGTTCGAAACTTTCCACCGTCGGCTTTTCTTCGGCCATTATTGTTCCTTTCATGTGTTTGCGGACGTTGAATATTCACGTTTTTTAACGTTCACGCATCGAATGAACGTATCAGATTCATGAAGCGTTCGCCATACAATGCGAGCTTGTTCTGTCCGACACCGTTGACCTCCATGAATTGCGATTCCGTGGTCGGCCTGAGCCGGGCCATGTCGCGCAGCGTCTTGTCGGAGAACACGATATACGGAGGTTTGCCGATTTCCCTTGCGATGTCCAATCGCAGTGCGCGCAATTGTTGGAACAACGATTCATCCGCATCTGATCCGCGCCCGTCCGACGAGGTGCCATCTTGCGCGGCAAATCCCGTTGAACCACGTTTTGCGGTGGCGTTCCGCTCGATTTTCTTGATTTCGTAATGGAAATCCGGCCGTACCGTCTCCGCGGCCCGCGTTCCGAATCCCACGATCGGCATGCGTCCTTCGCTCACCTGCAGGAATCCGTCCGTGACCATCTGGTTGAGCACATCGCGTATGCGCGCTTCCGAAACGTCATGCAGCATATCGAACGTCGGCATGCTTTCCGGATGCAGATAATTGAGATCCTGCGCCTTCGAACCGCGCAGTATCCGGACGATTTTGCCGCTGCCCACATTCTGGTTCACGTCGTGCACGCAACGGCTGATGCCCCGCGCGATCGCGGTGACGTCCACCGTTTCGAAGGTATGGTCGCAATTGACGCAGCCTCCGGAGCATTTTCCGGTCTTCTTCTCGCCAAGGCCCGCCGTCTCTCCGAAATATCGGGTCATGTACAGGTGGAGGCAGTCCGTGGTGCGGCAGTATCCGACCATCGCGTCGAGCAGTCGACGTTTGGCCATGCGCACGATTTCCTGCTCTTGCGGCGTCAATCGTTCGTTCTCATAGTCCGTATCGAGCAATCTGCGTCGTTTGGCTATGTCGGATTCGCTCCACAGCAGCGTGCAACGGCTGTTCTCCCCGTCTCGGCCCGCGCGGCCGGCCTCCTGATAGTAGGCTTCGATGGATTCGGGCATATTGTGGTGGATCACATACCGCACGTTCGATTTGTCGATGCCCATGCCGAAGGCGTTCGTGGCCACCACCACGGGCACGAGATCGGTCACGAAGTCCCGTTGCGCATCGTCGCGTTCCTGCGCCGACATGCCGCCATGGTAGGCGACGGCCACACGGCCCGGACGACCGAAGAAACCACTCCTCCATGACGCACGCAATCCGGCGACGGCTTGGTTGAGCGATGCTGCCACTTCTTCCGTTTCCTTGCGGGTGGCGCAGTATACGATTCCCGATTCGTCCGCATGTTCGGCGACGTATTTCGCCACCCACGCGATTTTGTTCTTGTTTTCGGTTTTGATGACATCGAAATACAGGTTCGGTCGGTCGAATCCCGTGACGGTCACTTTCGGATCATGAAGCCCCAGCATGGCGACGATGTCTCGACGCACGCGTTCCGTGGCCGTCGCGGTGAAGGCAACCACCGTCGGACGAGTCGTCAGGCTTGCGATGAATTCCCCGATTCCCAGATAGGACGATCGGAAATCCTGCCCCCATTGGGATACGCAGTGTGCCTCGTCCACGGCCACCAGCGAGATCGGCGTGCGGCACGCGAAATTACGGAATCGTTCCGTTTCCAAACGTTCCGGAGCGACGTAGAGCAGTTTGACCTGCCCCGCGGCGGCCTGCGCGAACACTGTAGCCTGCTCGTCCGGACTCTGCGTGGTGTTGATGAACGCGGCCGGAATGCCGATGTCGTTCAACGCGTCGACCTGATCGCGCATCAGCGAGATCAACGGCGAGATGACGATGGCCGTTCCCGGCAGGATCGTGGCCGGAATCTGATAGCATACGGATTTTCCGGCGCCCGTCGGCATAACGCCGAGAACATCATGCCCGGCAAGAATGTTGTTGACCACGCCGGATTGCCCGGGGCGGAACGTTTCGTATCCGAAATATCGTTTCAACGCTCCAAGAGCCCGGGAATCCACGTGTTCAGCCATTGCTCCAGTCTATCAATCAGATTCGTCCGAACGCCTGCTCCAGATCGGCGATCAGATCCTGCGCGTCCTCAAGGCCGACGGAGAGTCGAACCAGGTTGGCCGGCACCTCAAGCGTGGTTCCGGCCACGGATGCGTGGGTCATGGCCCCCGGATGCTCGATCAGCGATTCGACGCCGCCCAGGGATTCGGCGAGGGTGAAGATTTCAGTGGCTCCGGCGAAGTTCTTCGCCGCTTCGAATCCGGCCGCGATCTGCACGGAGATCATGCCGCCGAAGCCGCCATGCATCTGACGGGCGGCGATTTCATGGCCCGGATGGGATTCGAGTCCCGGATACCATACACGTTCCACTTCAGGACGGGTTTCAAGCCATTGCGCCACTTCGAGCGCGTTGCGGCTATGCTGCCTCACACGCAGGTCAAGGGTCTTCAATCCGCGGATGTCGAGCCAGGAGTCGAACGGGGACGGCACAGCGCCCGCGGCGTTCTGCAGGAACGCCACTTCGTCGCGCACGTCCTTGTCGTTGAGCGCCACCGCGCCGCCGACCACGTCGGAATGGCCGCCGATGTATTTGGTGGTCGAGTAGACCACGGCGTCGGCGCCGTCCTCCAGCGGATGCTGCAGCACAGGGG
>CAVBVU010000017.1:0-22404 GCA_963598975.1 Anaerovoracaceae bacterium | reverse complement strand
TGCGAATATCGGTCCGTGGCCATTCTCGACGCGTGGACCAGCCTGTATGCGTTCGGCATCGACGCGGGCGTGGACACGCTTACATCGTGGATGCGCGCGGTCTCGTTGTGCGCTCCGAGAAGCAGGGGAGGCCAGTCTCTTCTGATAGGCGAAACGGATCCGATACTCGCACAATCGCTGATGCTGTGGAATTCGCCGCTTCTGGCGCAAACGGAACTTGAGGAACGCTCAAAAACCGCGTTGCCTCCCGTGTTCGCGGCGGCGTGCGTGTGGGGGCGTCGAAGCGCGGTCAAAACGGCCCTCGATCGGATCGGGGCATTGGGTGATGGCGATTTCGCCACCCTCGAAACATCGGATGGCCCCATGCCGTCGGTACTTGGTCCCGTGCCGATTCCGCAACCCCGCACCATAGATACCCGAGAGCTCGAAGTCACGGCGGACAGGGTCAAGGCGATCGTGCGCGTACCGCAAAGCAGACGTGCGGAACTGGCCGTTCGATTGCGTTCGGCAAGCGCCAGGCATGTGGCGGGAAGGGAGCCTGGGGAGCTGCGCTTCCAGCTCGACCCGAAGGAACGCATCTGAATCATCGTGCCGCGGGCCGATGCGTATGGTGAGGACACGTCCTCTTGGCATGAAACACTAAGGAAATCCATACATCCGTCTGAACGAATGGAGGAACATATGAAAGGCTGGCCTGGAGAGCCCGATATGGAATACGACGTGCTTATGGCCGAAGGCGAGGCCGCCGCCAATGCGGGCAAGCCGATCACCGACGTGATCTTCGATTTCGGCAACGTGCTTGTCTACTGGGATCCGGCATCCGTCATGACGCCCAGATACAGCGGCGAATTGGTCGAAAAGTTCCTCGACAACGATATCTCCGGCTTCTACGACATCAACAACGAGCTGGACGGCGGCATGTCGAACGACGAAGGCGTGGCGCTGATGCGTGAACGTCATGGCGATGAATGGGCCGACATGCTGCAGTATTATCTCGATAATTTCGTCGATTCCCTCACCGGCGTCGTTCCGGGCGCCCGCGTGCTCATCAACGATCTGAAGGCGGCCGGCGTGCGCGTATGGGGATTGAGCAACTGGCAGAAGGACCTGTTCCCGATCGCGCTTGAGCATTACGACATTCTGCGCAGTCTCGACGACCGTGTGGTGTCCGGTTATGTCGCGTTGCGCAAGCCCCATCGTGAGATTTACGATTACGCGCTCGAGCAGTTCGGCATCGACGCGGCCGGGGCGGTCTTCGTGGACGATAAGGCCATGAACATCGTCGGCGCGAACGCGGTCGGCATCCGTGGCGTGCGATTCAAGGATTCACGTGCGCTGCGTACGTTGCTGATCGATGCGGGCGTGGACATTCCCGCGGTCAAGCAGGCGTGAGTTCGATTCGATCCATCGAAAACGCGGGAGTTGCCGCCGTTTCGTGGCAATCACCGGAAATGTTTGCAAGTGTAAGGAGAGATGTTTCATGTTGAAGGTGCTATTTGCCGGTACCCCTGAAGTCGCGGTGCCGTCGCTGAAGAAGCTTGCCGAAGATACCGAGCATTTCGAGGTCGTCGCGGTGCTTACGCGTCCGGACGCGCCGACCGGCCGTGGACGAAAGCTCGTCGCGAACCCGGTGAAGCAGGCGGCCGTCGAACTTGGCCTGCCGGTCATCGAATCCGATCCGAGCGAGGATACGTTCGTTTCCGAACTCGCGGCCACCGGCGCGCAGGCCGCCGCCGTGGTGGCATACGGCAACATCCTGAAGCAGGAAGTGCTCGACGCCTTGCCGATGGGCTGGTACAACCTGCATTTCTCGCTTTTGCCGCAGTGGCGAGGCGCGGCGCCGGTGCAACGTTCGATCTGGGCGGGGGAGACCCTGACCGGAGCCACGGTGTTCCGCATCGTGCGTGCCATGGACGCCGGCCCCATCCTTGCGCAATCCACGGTGGAGATCGGCGCGCACGAGACGGCCGGCGAATTGCTGGACCGTCTCGCGGAAGATGGTTCGCATCTGCTGGCCGCATCATTGCAGGCCATGGCCGACGACCAGATCATCCCCGTCGAACAGCCGGCCGGAGCCTATGAGGTCGCTCAGAAAATCACGGTGGAAAACGCGCACATCCGCTTCGATGTGCCGGTCTTCGCCGCAGACCGGCAGATTCGCGCATGCACACCCAATCCGGGCGCATGGTGCGAGCTGCGCGCCAACGCCGCCGCCGAGCCGTCCACGTTGCATGTGCTTCGCGCGCAGCCGGCCGACATGGAAAATCCGAATACTCCGACGTCCCTTGAGCCCGGACGTGTCGTTGCCGGCAAGAAGAACGTGTGGGTCGGCACCGCGACCCAGCCGCTTGAACTCCTTGAGGTCAAGGCTCAAGGCAAGAAGGCCATGCGTGCCGCGGATTGGGCCCGTGGAGCCCGTCTTGACGACGCGTGCTGCATGTGATCCCGAATAGGCGGCTGCCGGATAATCCGGCTACGTGACGCGGGCGGAACCTACCTGAGGAAATCGAGGATTTTGGCCAGGTTCCGCTCGTTCAGGCAGTGTTCGGCCTCCTGCTGGACCTTCGGCTTCGCGCAGAACGCGACACCGAGACCGGCCGCGTGGATCATCGGAAGGTCGTTCGCTCCATCGCCCACGGCCACGGTCTGCGCCATATCGATGCCCATCCGGTCCGCCCAGGTGCGCAGCGATTCCAATTTGACGTCTTTGGTGACTATGCTTCCCAGCACCCGGCCCGTCAGTTCGCCGTCGTTCGATTCAAGCCGGTTGGCGATCCAGAAATCCAGATGGGCGTCTTCGGCGAGACGATCCACGACTTCGTGGAATCCGCCGGAGACGACGCCGACCTTCCAATCATGGGCGTGCAGCGCGTCGATAAGGTCGATCGCGCCGTTCGTGAAGTGCACGCCGTGATACACCTGGTCGAAGATTGAAACCGGGAGGCCCTTCAGCAATGCCACGCGCGCTTCAAGCGCCTCGCGAAAATCAAGCTCGCCGTTCATGGCACGCGCGGTGACCGACGCGATCTCGTCGCCGACTCCGGCGGCGGCCCCCAGCTCGTCGATGACCTCCTCGTCGATGAGCGTGGAATCCACGTCCATGACAAGCAAACCGGGGCGGGAAAGCGTTGAAACGGTGATGTTCGGCGATTCTTCTTCAAGCATGGTTTCGATTGTCGGAAATCATTAGGACAATGGGTATTCTTATGGTTTGAACGTGGTTTGAACTTTGAACGATTCTTGGTTGAACGGCCTGCGGATGGGGGAAGATATGGACGAGTCGGACGGCGCTTTGGAGGCTCTGAGCGAGGTCAACGACCGTCTGATGGCCAAGAACCACGCGTTGGCGCAGGCATTGAGCCGGGCCACGAAGGAACTTTCGAAGGCGAAGGCGCAGTTGAACCAGCTGGCGGGGCCTCCCATGACCTTCGCTACGATGGCGAGGGTGTACTCGTCACGGACCGATGAGCAAGGCGTGCAGCACGCCAGCGCCGAAGTGATTTCCGGCACCCGCCGCATGATCGTGCCGATCGCGGCGAACGTGCAGGCATCCAGGCTCGAACCTGGACGTACCGTATTGCTGAATGAAAACATGGTGCTCGTGCAACAGGCCGACACCGACACATTGGGTGCCGTACGCGCGGTGAAGCAGGTGTTCGATGACGGGCGATTGCTGGTCGCGGACGGAGGCGGCAACGCCACGTTGGTGCGTCGCGCCGGTGCGCTGGCCAAGGAAAACGTCAATCCCGGCGATCAGATCAGCGTCGATCCGTCGATGAGATTCGCACTGTCCGTGCTGGCTCCCCGAGACGATTCCGATCTGGTGCTCGAGGAGGCGCCGGACGTCACCTTCGACGACATCGGAGGTCTTGACGAACAGATCGAACGCATCCGCGATGCGGTGCAGATGCCGTTCCGGTACAGAGAGCTGTTCGAACGGTACGATTTGAATCCTCCCCGTGGCGTGCTCCTGTACGGTCCTCCGGGCAATGGCAAGACCCTGATAGCGAAAGCCGTGGCGAACGCACTGTCGGAAGGGTCAAAAGCCGGCTCCGGAGTGTTTCTGTCGGTCAAGGGGCCGGAGCTGCTCAACAAGTTCGTCGGTGAATCGGAACGCCTGATCCGCATGATCTTCAAACGCGCGAGGGAACGCGCCGCCGACGGCACTCCGGTGATCGTGTTCATAGACGAGATGGATTCGCTGCTGCGCACACGCGGATCGGGTGTCTCCTCCGATGTGGAGACCACCATCGTGCCGCAGTTCCTCGCCGAACTCGATGGCGTGGAATCGTTGGGCAATGTGATGGTGATCGGCGCGTCCAACCGCATCGACATGATCGATCCGGCCGTGCTGCGTCCGGGCAGACTGGATGTGAAGATCCGTGTGGAACGCCCGAAATCCAAGCAGGCGGCACAGATCATACGGCATTATCTCACTGACGATCTGCCCCTTGCGGAAGGAGTCGACGCGAAAGCGCTCATCGGCGTGCTCGTCAACGACATCTACGCAACGGACGAACACCGGCACATGTGCGACGTGTGCGACGAATACGGGCGCTGGTCCGCGCTGTATCTGGCCGACGTGGTGTCGGGCGCGCTGTTGAAGAACATCGTCGACCGCGCCAAGACCAGCGCGGTCAAGGCGTCCATCACAACGGGAAGACCAGCGGCCATCGGCATCGACCTGTTGGCGAAGGCCGTCGATGAGGAATTCTGGGAGACGCGGGACTCGGTGCTGGACGCCGACCCCGAGCAGTGGAGCCGTATCAACGGATTGGAAACCGGCCGTATAACACGCATCAGACCGGTCGAACATCGCGAAAAATAACACGGAAAGCACGGAAAGGGAATCTTCAGCATGAGCGTTCGCCGCATCATGGGCACGGAAACCGAATACGCCGTTTCCATAACCGGACAACACCATTACAATCCGGTCCAACTGTCGTTCGACGTGGTCAAAGCGGCACCCGACGAACGCACGAAACACATCCGCTGGGATTATCGGCAGGAAGACCCGGTAAACGACGCACGCGGCACCAGACTGGAACGAGCCAACGCCCACCCCGATCTGCTGACCGACGCGCCGCAACTCAACATCACCAACGTGATCGCACCCAATGGAGGGCGCGTATACGTGGACCACGCGCACCCCGAATACTCATCCCCGGAAACGCTCGATCCGTTCGACACATTGCTGTACGACCGGGCCGGAGACGTCATCATGCAACAAGCCGCGGCCAAAGCGAGCGAACGGACCGGCCATATGATCGCGCTGCACCGCAACAACGCGGACGGCAAGGGGGCGAGCTGGGGAACACATGAGAACTACATGATGTTGCGCCGCGTGCCATTCGACCACGTGACGAAACTCATGACCACGCATTTCGTGACGCGTCAGATCTTCACAGGCTCCGGACGTGTGGGAATCGGCGAAAAAAGCGAGACCGCCGGATACCAACTCAGCCAACGCGCCGACTACTTCCATATGAAGGTCGGACTGCAGACCACGTTCGACCGTCCGATCATCAACACCCGAGACGAATCGCACAGTACCGACGAATACCGCAGATTGCACGTGATCGTCGGGGATGCGAACCGCATGGACGTTCCCCAGGCGCTTAAGTTCGGCACCAGCAGCATGCTCCTGTGGCTGCTGGAGCATGCCGAGGACGCGGGCGTCGACATGGAGGAGATGCTGGACACGTTGGCGCTCGCCGATCCGGTGGCCGCCATGCACGAGGTGTCGCATGATCTTACCTTGGGCGCCGAACTGCCGTTGGAACAGGGCGGTGCGGCCACAGCATGGCAATTGCAGGTTACTTTGCGTGGATACGTGTACGCGGTGGCTGCGGCCATCTATGGTTCCGATGCATCCGGCGAGCCGGCTTGGCCGGACCGTTCCACCCGTAACATCATGGCGATGTGGGGACAGGCGCTTGTCGACGTGGCCACGATACGCCATGCCAACGATGACCAGCGTCTGCTGTTGCATGAGCAGGCGTCCCGTGTTGAATGGCTGTTCAAATGGCAGCTTTTGGAAAAACTGCGCCGTAAGGTGCGTTCGGATTGGAACGACCCTCGGCTGCGCGCCGTCGATCTGAAATGGGCCGCGCTCGATCCGTCCGATTCGATTTTCGCCAAGCTTGAATCGCATACGGAACGTCTGATCACGGGAGACCAGCTGGAGAAGGCCTGCGGCAAGGCTCCGGCCGATACCCGTGCATGGTTGCGCGCGAAGATGATCGAATGCTTCCCCGATCAAATGGTGGCCGCATCGTGGTCGTGCATCAGTGTTCATTGTGAGACGAGTAGTGATGAAAACGTGGAGAATGCGGTAGTCTCATTCGACATGTCAGACCCCCTGAAATGCGGAGAATCGCAATGTTCCAAGGCTTTTGACGGCGTCCATGATGCGGTGTCCGTTTTGGAATCCTTGCGTTGAAACTCACATTATGCGGGTAGCATTCGGGAGTAATGGCGTGACCAGAAGCAAAATGAAATTATTGAAGTAGAGGCTTCGGTGTTATGGAAGAGGACGTACCGAAGCCAGCCAAGAGGAAGATAAAGAAAACCCATGGAATTGAGGCAAGCGGCCCTCGAAGTGGCCCGCATCCTGCAGGATGCCGGCAAGCACGCGCTGACGGATCAGACGAATCCGCGCGATATGAAGAGTTTTGAACTGTCGGAAGACCATCTGCATTTCACTTCGGAACTGGACAAGCGTCTGATGCAGTTCGTCAGCAATCGTCTTACGTACGTGAACACGTTCAACGGATTCTGGCATTCGCGTCCGAACGAATGCCATCCGGGAGAGCGCTATTGGTGTGTCAGCGGCATCGACGGCGTGATCAATTTCGCCCGTAACATGCCGGAATGGACGATTGCGGTCACCCTGTTCGAATTCAACGAGCAATGTTCGGCACAGCCGATTCTTTCGGTGGTGCACGCTCCCGCGCTTGGTCTGACGTATCTCGCCGTCCGCGGCCAGGGAGCCATCCGCATCCGCCGTACCCCGCTTGGCGACAAGCGCGAGAAGATCATTCCCTCCACCACGTCGTCGTTGGATGGCGCCGTGGTGAGCTTCGGCATGTCTTATGTGCCGTCCGAATCCAAGAAGTCCCTGGACGTGGTGTCCCGCATCGCGGGGCGTCCGGCCGACATCAAACGCGTCGGACCGGTCTCCCTTGATCTGTGCAAGGTGGCGGACGGCACGTATGACGCGTACTTCGAACCGCATCTTCACAAGTGGGATGTTCCCGCCATGTCGGCCGGCGCCATGATGGTGTGGGAAGCCCAAGGGTGCGTGAGCCAGTGGACCGGTGAAGGCGTGCATTGGCGTCAGGAAAACGACATCTTGGCCACCAACGGTCTGATCACCGAAGACCTGAGCCGCTATTTGGCTTGATAACGATCGTGCCGCATCATCTGACATAAGGTATGGTGCGGCACGTTTTTATTTGATAGGAGGACCACTCATGCCTCAGGAATTTGAACAGGCGCGTTCCGAAGAGACGGCGGCGCAGGTCGACGAGACCATCGCCATGGAAAACGCGGAGGCGCGGGACGCGGCCGACGTTCTTGACGCGGTGCTTGACGACATCGAATCCGTTCTGGAATCCAACGCCGAGGAATACGTCGGCAGCTTCGTGCAAAAAGGCGGCGAATAATGCCTCAGCTGCGCGACAGCGGAAATCATTCCGCCAGCGGCATCGACGAGGCCACGCTGGGCCAGGTGCATTCGTTCGCCCGTATCTTCGGCGTAGAAACGGAATACGGCGTCAGCGTTACCGGAACGCAATCGCCATGCGATGCGGGGCAAACGGCCATGATGATGTTCCAGCCGATCGTCGCACGGTCGCGTTCCACGAACACCTACATCGAAAACGGTTCCAGACTGTACCTTGACGTCGGATCCCATCCGGAATACGCCACCGCGGAGGCGCGTGATCCCATGGACGCGCTGGAATTGGACGCCGCCGGCGAACTGGTGATGCGTGACCTTGCGCTTGATGCGCAGCGTCGCCTGCGTGAAAGCAGCGGAGCCGGTGCGGTGGTGCACGTGTTCAAGAACAACGTCGACTCCGCCGGACATTCCTTCGGATGCCATGAAAATTATCTGGTACGCCGGTATGTTCCGCTGGAAACGATCGAACATGAACTGCTGCCGTTCCTGATCACCAGACAGATTTTCACCGGCGCGGGCCGCGTGGGGGAGCAGGGTTTCCAGATCACGCAACGCGCGGACTTCCTCGACGAGGCGGTTTCCTCCGCCACGACCCGGTCCCGTCCCATGGTGAACACGCGGGACGAACCGCATGCCGACCCGGACGCGTTCCGTCGGCTGCATGTGATCATCGGGGATTCGAACCGTTCCCAGTGGGCCACGATGATGAAACTCGCCACCACGCATCTGGTGCTGTGCGTCATCGAACAGGCCGGTCGGGAAGGGCGCGAATCGGGATTCGGCAAGCTTGCCTTCGCCGATCCGAGTGAAGCCAACCATGCCGTGAGCCGCGACGTGAGCGGAACCACGGCCAGCTTCGCCATGCTGGACGGCACCGTGATCCAAGGTGGTGCCGTAGCTGTTCAGGAACGGTATCTCGATGCCGTGGAACGATTCGTGGAAGCCAATCCGCAGGTATCGTCGTCATTGCCCCGTACCGACATGCATGAGGTGATTCGACAATGGCGGCAGGTGCTTGAGGCGTTCAGATCAGGCGACACCGCAGCATGGTCCGACAGAATCGATTGGGTATGCAAATACCGGTTGTTCGAAGCTTTGCGTTCCCGTGCAGGCGATGTGCCATCCAGCAAGCTTGAGCAGCTTGACATGGACTATCACGACGTGGCCAACGGTTCCGTATATGAAGCTCTGTGCCGTCGCGACGGTATGCGCGTCCAAGTGCCGCGGGATCGTGCGATGCAGGTCAGGACGCAGCCTCCGGCGGATACCCGTGCGGCGTTGCGGGGCAAATTCGTCGGTGCTGCGCAATCGCATGACGCGCAATATTCCTGTGACTGGACGCGACTCACCTTGACGGCTCCGCAACGAATGGAACTGACGCTGCTCGATCCCTTCTCAAGCGACGAAACCGAACAATTCCAAGCACTGCTGGATATCCTGCGGTAATACGGACTGCTGTGGCAACGCGGACGGCGATGGCTCGAAGACGGTCGTCGTCTCGTCGCCATGCCCGTTTGTTTAGATTTCACCTCGATATTTCGCCATCATCTGCGATTGCAGCTGTTGCGCGCTCGGAGGAGTCCAGGTGATCGCGTCGGCGCCGGCTTCGATGGTCGCGAGAATACGCTCCTGTGAGCCTCCGCCCGACGCGAGAATCGGAATTTCCGGATGGTGCGCCCGGATTCCGGCCACGACTTGCGCGGTACGGGCTCCCGCAGCGACGTTGATGATCGCAGCACCGGCAAGAATCTTGCATTCGGTGATTTCGTCGTCTTCCGTGACTGTGGCTACGACGGGAATATCCACCATCGACATGGTGGTTTCGACGGTCTCCGCGGGGGCGGGAGCGTTGATGACGACTCCGGCCGCGCCTTGCATTTCCGCGACCATCGCCAGTTCCGCCACACGAGGTCCCGTGGTGGTGCCTCCTCCCACACCCACGAACAACGGCATCTGCGCTACGGTGAGCAGCGCCTGGGTTATGACGGGTTCGCCGGTGAACGGGTAGACGGCGAGAATGGCATTGGCGTTGGTGTTGCGGATGATCACGGCGTCGGTGGTGTAGGCGAACGATTTGAGCGTATGGCCTTTGACGGTGATGCCGCCGCATTGCTGGGAGATGATCTCCGGAACCCTTGCGCTTGGCGAGGAGAGACGTCCTTCGACCTTTGCGGTGCCATATGCGGTTCGGGATACGTGCGGTACCGCCGAATGCTGTTCCACTGCCACCGCCGCGCTGGGTGTGAACAGCGAATATTTGTTGATGAGCCTGCCGCCCGCACTGGCCGTCTGCGGAACCTGTTCCGATTGGGCATCGCCATGCCGGGGAGCGTTCTCCTGAATCTGCTGCTGTTCGAGACTCATTCCGTCATCTCCTTGCTGGTGTGGTTGAGTGCCAGGAATTCACGGATCGCTTTGCGCCGTTCCATGAACTCCTCCTCCAGAAGTTTGGTGTCGGCATTGTCGATGATGCGTTGCAGCAGTTCGCTGAGGGTGGAAAGTTCCTCGTCGGACAAGCAGTCGAGCATATGCGTGGCCGAATCCTTATGCGCGATGTTCTGTTGGGATACGGTCGTGCCGTGATGTCTCGCGGTCTCGACGTTGCGCAGGCGAGTGGCGGCTCTCAACGCGGTCTGCGTACGGGTCGCCTTGAGTTTGGTGTGCAACAGAAGAATGTTCAATTCATGTAGTTTGTTGATGACTTCTTTTCTTTGGTCGGTCATGAAGACTCCCCGCTCTGTTGATATGTGCTTGGTACGCACAGTCTAACGCAGATGGATTCGTAAGGCTTTCGGCAAACGTGAGGAGCATGCGTAATTACCGATATAAACGAAAAGCTCCGACTTTCCGGTCGGAGCTTTCATTCGTCTGCAAGATCCATGAGGGCTTACTTGGTGACGGCCTTCTTCAGCAGGGAGCCTGCGGAGATACGCACGCCATAGGTTGCCGGGATCTCGATGGTCTCGCCGGTACGCGGGTTGCGGCCGGTGCGAGCGGCGCGCTTAACGCGTTCTGCGGAGAACAGACCGGTCAGCTTCAGGCCTTCGCCGGACTGCATTGCCTCGACGAACACGTCCTGGAAAGCGTTGACAGCCGCCTCGGCCTGAGCCTTGGTCAGGTTGGACTTCTGGGCGATCTTCGAGACGAGATCAGACTTGTTGTATGCCATAAAGCATCCTTCTTGGATCAGGGGATATCCAGATTACGAACATCCACGTTCACATACGATACTAGCGCACGTCATGGGCAAAACGGCATTTTATAAGGGATTTCAGCTTGTTTTTCCCCGAAGGGAGGTAAAAATCTCTCAGAAAGGGGGATAGGTCAGATCAGATTGCGCCGATCGAGCCATTTCATGGCCAGCGCGCCCACCGGAATACGCAGCCAGTAGAAGGCGATTCTGTAGACGAGAGTAGCGGAAACCGCGATGGTGGAAGGTACGCCGACCGCGGTAAACGCAACGGACAACGCCGCCTCCACGGCGCCCAAACCGCCAGGCGTCGGCACGGCCGAACCCAACGTGTTGGCAAGCAGGAAGATGAACGTGGTCTCCACAGGATTCGTATGATATCCGAAAGCCAGCAACGCCGCCCAGAATCCCAAACCCGTGGCCACGTTGAGAATGAACGCTCCCGCCACACCGAACGCCATCTCCTTCGGCCGGGTGAGCACGTTGATGAGATTGCGCGCATACGATTTGACCAACGGCAGACATTCGTCCGTGATCTTACGGCGTACGGGACGGATGGCCATGGCCGCCGAGACGACGATCGCCACGATGGCGATCACCATAATCAGCGTATTCGTGGGAATCATGCCGGAAAGCGTATTGCGTCCGGTGAAGATTCCGATGAACAGCACCAGAAGAACGGTCATGCTGCTTTGCACCGCCCACACCGCGCTCATGATGGCGGTGGCCGCGGTGCTGCGATAACCGCTCTTCCTCAGGAACTGCAGATTGACGAACGCCGGTCCGACTCCCGCAGGCATGGAAACCGCGGTGAAGCCCGCCGCCATCTGCGAACAGTACACTCCAACGGGATTGCGCCTGTCCTTATCCATGAAACCGAACAACGTCATGGCGGAACCGAACCATGCCACGAATCCGAATGCCACGCACAACAGCGCTATGGCCAGATTCGCCTCCCTCACGGCGTTGATCATCTCCACAGGCTGAATCTGCGTGAACACCACATACACGGCGACGACCAGCAATGCGATGGCGACGAAGGAACGCGGGCTGAAACGGGAAAGCGGCACTTTCTCAATCGAATCAGCGACTTCCTGCGGGGCGAGCATACTGATGCGATTGCGCAACTCGGTCGGAAGACGCTTCTCCCAGCCAGGCAAAGCGCGGGTGGCCGCTGGAACGGCGGCTTTCTGCATGAACGGAGCCAAATCGATCAGCTGCTGGTCGCCCCAAGTTCTTCGGGCGCAAGCCAGCGCGCGGTCCGTGCCGTTCAACGTGCTGAGCAATACCAGAAGCTGCACTTTGTCGAGAGCGAAATTAGGCGCCGAACTTCCGTAATCGCCGTTCTGCCATCCTGCGATCACAGGCGTGCCTTCCTCCATGCGGGACAACGTATCCGGCGTGATTCTGCGATGGGTGAATCCGTGACGGTGCGCATCGGACAGATAACGCATGAACCGTTCCATATCGTTGTCCGACATGGTGTTCGGATTGCATTCAAGCGGCATTCTGTCGGTATGGAACACAAGAATGGAGGACTCTCCGCTATCGGCCACACCGTACACGTCGGGCGTCAGCAGTCCGGCATTGGCCATGCCCAACAGCATCGCATAATGGTGATGCTGTGCATCGATGGAGGAGCGGTCCCGACGCATGGAAACGCCGGTCAACCGAATCCATTGCCATAATTGATTCAGATAACCCGCCACATGCACCTGATTGTCAAGCACGGAAACGGTGTAGCGCTCGCCGTTGCGGTCGGTGGCATGGTAGATACGCGAATTCTCCGCCAAGTCATCCGCAAGCGAGGTCCTCAACACACTCGAATCATCATACGAATCGAAACTGCGGGAAAGGGAGGTCACGTCTATGCCGATGGAACGCAGCGATTGCACCAGTTGAAGGCCCCATACCCCATTGCTGCGCGTGCCGATCGCGAAACGGATCAGCATGCCGATGGTACGTCCCACAGCGAAGGATACGATCATGCCGGCCAAGGAATTCCATGACAGCATCACCAGAAGCACCGCCAGCGCATAGAGCACATTCCATCCCCATTTGACTGCGGACCGAAGGCGGCGAGGTCCGGCCGTGGTCAGAAACGCAGCCATGGCCGCATAGAAATCAGGAAGCAGTCCGATGCCCAGCGACGTGCCGTTGGATTGCAATGCGATGATGAGCGTGTTGTTTCCCGATCCGCTGATCAACGAGGAAATCACCCAGACCACACCGAATCCGAGCAGCAACGTAAGTGCCGATATCACGCTTTGCAGCCATTCCTTGGCCACAAGCAGCTGCACGAGTACGGTGACGGTGATGGAGACAAGCGCGATCTGCTGCAGAAGGGATGCGGGAACATCCATAAGCCAGCTGATCGCCTGGCTGACCGAACGAACATCCGATTCGACGCCGGTTGTGGTGCCATGCAGATAGACGGAGAACAACCCAACGCCCACACCGATGAGCAATGAAAGGAGCGCTCGCATCAAATCGGCGAAATCACGGTTGCGCTGTGGTGGCACGTCGTCGATATGTGGTTCGGCGACGCTTGGTTCAAGAACGAGAGACACTATCGGCATGCTCCATACATACAAGTCGGAAACCGCTGAATGCCGTTTCCTTTCGCTACGATAATACGCCTTGGGGCGGCTGCAAGAAAATGCAGCCGCCCCAAGGCAAGGCTTTTGGCATCGAAAGGACGAACGCGTCAGCGGTCGAAATCAACCAGCTTGCCGGCCACGCCGACATAGGTGGAAGGGGTGAGCGCCTTCAGACGGGCCGCGGTGTCTTCGTCGAAGGCCTGCTGGTCGATGAACTGCTCGACGGCCTCCTTCGAAATCTCATGGCCTCGCATCAGCTCCTTGACCTTCTCGTACGGCTTGTCCATGCCCGGAAGACCGGCCAGCTCGCAGGCGCGCATGGCGGTCTGAATCGGCTCGCCAAGCACCTCCCAATTGGAATTGAGCTCGGATTCGATGGCGTAATCATTCGGGTGAATGGAGTTCAAGCCACCCATCAGGTTGTTCAACGCCAGCACGGAATAGCCCAAAGCGGAACCGATGTTGCGCTGGGTAGTGGAATCGGTCAGATCGCGCTGCCAACGGGACTCTACCAGCGTGGCGGACAACGTGTCGAGCAGGGAGCAGGAAATCTCCAGATTCGCTTCGGCGTTCTCGAAACGAATCGGATTGACCTTGTGCGGCATGGTGGAGGAGCCGGTGGCACCCTTGACCGGAACCTGGGCGAACACGCCGCGGGAGATGTACATCCACACATCCACACACAGGTTGTGCAGAATGCGGTTGGTATGGCTGATGGTGCCGTACAACTCGGCCTGCCAGTCGTGCGATTCGATCTGGGTGGTCAGTGGATTCCAGGTCAGTCCCATGCGGTTGGTCACGAATTCACGGGAGACTGCAACCCAGTCCACATTCGGGCATGCGGCGAGATGCGCGCCGAACGTGCCGGTAGCGCCATTGATCTTGCCCAGATATTCCTGAGCCTTGACCTTGTTCAGCTGGCGGTTCAGACGGTACACGTACACCGCAAGCTCCTTGCCCAGCGTGGTCGGGGTGGCCGGCTGGCCGTGGGTCAGCGACAGCATGGCCTTGTCACGGTACGCGTCGGCCTTCTCCGCCAGATGATCGACGATTGCCTGGGCGCCCGGAAGCCATACGTTTTCAATGGCGTCCTTGACGCAACGGGCGGTGGACAGATTGTTGATGTCTTCCGAAGTGCAGGCGAAATGCACCAGCGTCTTAAGGTTCGTCAGCTGGGTTTCATGGCCCAGAACCTCGGCCGCCTTGTCGAGCTGGTCGTCGATGTAGTATTCCACGGCCTTCACGTCGTGATGGGTCTTTGCCTCATGAGCGGCATGCTGAGCGATTCCCTCAGCGCCGAAATCCTCGGGGATGGAGCGCAGGAACGCCTGCTCTTCCTCGGTAAGCGGCTTGACTCCGGCGACGATGGGCTGGTTGTCGTTGCCCTCGAAACCGTTGGCAAGCAGAATCATCCACTCGACTTCCACGCGCATGCGCTCGCGGTTCAGGGCCGGTTCGCTCATGTATTCCACGAGAGCGGCGGTCTGCGCATGGTAGCGGCCGTCGAGAGGGGTCAATGCGATTGCGGGAGAGATATCAGTAAGCTTCATGGGCAACAGAATACTTCGGACTATAGAATTAATGGCTCATGCGTCCCTGCCAATACGTGACCTCCTCCAATTCGCCGTCTATGACTTCCTGAAAATGCCGTTCGTGGGTTTCAAGCGGTATCGATCCCATATCGATGGCGTTCTGATATGCGGCTTGATGGTATTTGAGCCAGTGGGTGATCTCCTTGCCGTCCGGAGCGTCATCGACCGGAGTGCCGGCAAATGTTGCATCCTCATCCTGCCCGACCTGGCTGAGTGTTCCTCGTACGGTCAACCAATTCTCGGTATCGGGGTTGACGGCTCCGTCAAGCGCGGCGACAAGCTCATCGTCCATCTCGATGCTGGTCACCCATGTGGATTGCGCAATGGGATGATTCGCTATGGGAGATCCAGCCGTGACCACATGCTCGATGGTGTAATCATCTTTCAGATCGGAAGCCAACGTCGCCGCTACGATACCTCCTTGGGAATGCCCGATCATGGCCACCGGCTCGTCCTTGCCGATCCCGGCCTGTTTCATGGCCTGTGCGACCATACGCGCGCTGTCGGCCTGCATGCGCTGCTCCGAATCCGAGCTCATCAGTTCCACGTTCTGAGGCCACCCGAACGGAGAATCAGGTTGGCCGTCGGTACCGGGAATGGTGACCAGCCACGCGTTCGATCCGTCTTTCCTGCGGTATTTGCTTATGGCTATCGTGCCGTACTCAAGTCCGCTGTCAAGATCCGCTTTGCCAAGCCTTTCTTCGGCCAGACGGCGCAGGTCCTCCATCGATTCGCTGACGCTATGCGATTCCCGTACCACCTGGGCTTTGGACCGCACTTGGGTTACGGTGAGCTCATTGCCCTGCCACAGGTTGTATCCGAGGCTGCTGCCTTTGGCGATGATCCCCGCGGCCGTGTTCACCTCGTCGGTTTTCAGCAACCCCCGTAGCGGGCCGGTTCCGCTGATGGTGGCGCCCGCGGCACCCATGATTCCTTCCTGTGCCCAGTCGAGGGAATCGAGCAGATAGATGCCGTTCGATTTGCCTTCCTTGATGGATCCGAACAGATATCCGAGTCCACTGATCGCGGCTCCCACTGCGAAGGACTCCTTCGGGAAGGACCGTATGGTCAGCTGCAAGATTTCGTTCAGCACTCTTCTGCTGGCATCATCGGCTTGCGAATACAACGATTGCGCACGCATGATCAGCAGTGACATCTGCGTGAGCTCCGCGGCGATGGCCATGCATTGCCGGGCATGGTCCTCGCATTGTCCGGCAAGTTGGGAGTACGGCAATGCGACGTGATCCGCGGACGGACAGAACGACATTGGTTGAGCGACGGCGGATACCGCGGGCATTATGTATTGGCCCATACCCAATTGCGCGACGAGTGCTCTGAACGCGACTCCCGATATGTTCAATGATCTCGCGGCCTCGCCCAGCGCTCTGGCCGCGTTCTCATACAGCTGATATTGCGCGGGCGCGAACGCGTGGCCTCCGCTTACGTTGGAAGTGACCTGCCAGTTCATGCCGCACCCGCAGACCACAATATGCGCGATGTCGTGTCGATTGCATCGCGCAGCGCGGCGCCTTGCCGGCCCAAATCGATCAGTTGGCTCCGGTACGATTGCGCCGCTTTGCCCGACCAGTCGGGCAGGATATTGGCCTTCAGTACCGTATCGAGATCGTCAAGGTGGCAACGCGCGGACCGTAGTTGCGCCGCGATGAGATTCTGATTCACTCGAACCGTGCCCCGGCATCTGCAGGGCATGTTCGGCACGGAGGCGGGGTTGGTCAACGCGTCCATCAACGATGATGGCTGACTATATGCAAATGAAGTGTCCATGACCGTATTCGACCATGTTCCGCGATGTCGGCGTCGTGAAAACCGTCCTTGTGGTCGGAGAACGACGCAAAAGGACGTTCTTCGGCGTGTCGTCGTTGGAATTCAGCGAAAACGGACGGTCGTCCGTTGTGGATAACCGTCCGTCCTGTTATCGTTCGGCCGTGTCATTCACGTGGCGGATGCGTGAATGACACGATATGGCGGTGAGCGCCAACGGTGAGTGCGCGGACAACATTCCTACCAGGGTTTCGCCTGTGAGGAATCGCTTTCGTTTCCGGACGTTGCGGAACCGGATGAATCGTCGTTCCCGTCGGATTGCGTGGATGACGTGTTCTGCTTCAGCAGTTCCTCCACTTTCTTGAGCTGCTCATCGGTGAGGCTGCCGCCCGCCGTGCCGGATTCGACCGTTCCTCCGGTGGAATCCTCCGTGGTGTCCGTGGACGATTGCTCATCGGTGGCGCTGAGCTGTTGTTCCATCAGCTTGGTCAGTCGGCTGGAGATGCCGCTGTTGTAATCGATGTCCTCGCGTAGGCTTGGCAGCAGCAGGGCGCTGAATGCGCCGGCATCCTCGAACTGGGCGTCGGTCTGCTGCTGGCTGGCGTACTGTTTGTCGAGGTCGGCATCCTCCTGCTGTACGAGTTTGATGTTCTCGTTGAGGCGCTGCGTGGCCTGATTGTAATTGCCCATCGCGGTCAGATTCACCATGGCAAGCAGACCGACGGCCAACAGCACCACAGCCAGTGCGACCAACGCGATGCGAACGGCCAGCGGGGCTTTCGCCTTTACGGATGTCTTCCTATTCACAGCAGCCTCCTCGACTGGGCCATCCAGGATCCGAGCTCCCATGCCAGCAACAGGGCCACGGCAATGGCCATGGGCCACACCACGGGAACGGTTCGAGTGCGTTGTTTGACCGTTTGCGTTACCCGCCAAACGCCGGAGACTTCTTCGGAGAGGCCGTTGCTCATGGTGTTCGTGGAGTCCAGCCGCAAAGCCGTGCCGCTGAGCTCGTCCGCTATCGTGCTCATCTGGGCGAAGTCCGCGCAGGAAACGCCGGGTTCGCCGGTTTGCGGGTCAATGACCCACTGCTGTTCGTCCGTGCTGGTCACGTCATCGGCGGTTTCGGGGATGTTCCCTCCCTGATCGCTGCCGACGGTCACGGTGAATGCGTCGGACAGGTAGCGGCGCAACGACGAGAACGTTCTGCGGGTTTTCGTGGAAGTCTGCTCTCCATCGGAAATCAGATACAGCACGATCGCATCGTCGGGATGCTGTTCGCGGATCGATTTGCAGGTCAATAGCAGCTGGTCGATCGCAACATCCAACGTGGAACCCGACGAAACGGACGTCGCTTCCGTGGAAAGCGTGTCGGCCCAACCGTCGATCGCGTTCGTATCCGGAGTCAGCGGAACATCCAACGTTCCGGAAGCGCCGAATCGAAGAGCCGCGAAACTCGAATTTGGATACAGTGCGGTAATGTCCTTCACCGCCCGTTTGGCCACGTCAAGACGGCTGAGCTGTTCATCGGAACCGTATTGCGCGTCCGTAACGGCCATGGAACCGGTGACGTCGACGGCGACGACCACATCCGTGGCATTGACAGCACGGCTGTTCGTGGACGAAACCACGCTGGGCGTCAACACCATGACGGCGACAAGCACGCATATCAGCGACCTGCGTGCGCAGGACCACACCGTCTCGTCGCTGGAGGAACGACGACGCGCATGCAGCACGATTTCCACGAGCGCCGCAATCATCATGACAACGGCGATCACACCGCCCAACGGCCAACCCAAAGCGGGGGAGAGCGTCAAACCATTCATCGTCTCAACCTCCAAGCCAATGCCATCCATACGATCACGGCCACGGCCACGGCCAGCGTCCACCATCCTGGGGCGTCAACCAGTGAGGCTTTGTTCGTGGCGGTGTTCTCATGATTTCTACGCGACTCGATTTCCTTGACCAGTTCGGAAACGGACGAGCCGTTCGACTGGGTGAGGAACACACCGCCATGAGATTCGATTGCGGACCTGAACTCACTGGTGGTGGAATCCGATTCGCTCTGCTGAGGCCCGGAGAACAAACCGTCGACGGTTATATCCGCCTGATCGGTCAGGTCCAAAGCCTCCTGAAGCGTATACGTGGGATCGCCGGAAACCACATTGTCGGTGGCAAGTACGATGGACGCGGCGCGATGGCTCGCCGAAGAACCATCGGAATATGTGAATCCCGGCAGCATGGCCGCGCAGCTCACAACACCGTCGCCGATCAGCGAGGTCGCATCCTTACGGTTCTGCGTGCCCTCCAACCAGTCGGAGATCTTCTGATAGTCGGCATCCTCCATCGCGTCGATGTCGTCCTGCGTCTCGACGCCTTCGAGAATGCCGCTGGCAGTCTCAAGCTGATCGGCCACCAATTCATAATCGTCGGTCAGCGGAAAAACGGTGCGGGATGTGGAGTTGAAGATGCTCAGTCCGATACGCTCGCCCTTGAAACTGCTTACAAGCTTGCGGTAGGTGTCGATCACCTCGCGGTCGTAAGGCAACGTCGAACCGGAAACGTCGAGACACAGCACGATGTCGCGGCTTCCGGAACGTTCCTCGCCTTCGTCGACCTTGCTTGGACGCGCGACAAGCACAATCGCCAGGATAAGGGCCGTGGTCAGCGCGCATACCGCGATTCTCGACAGCGTGCGCCACATGCGGAGCATGCCGGAAGCGGATTCGGTGTTCAGATCGTCCACGAGACTGAACACCCGGGCCGCGTCGGAAAGATCGGAGTCGCGTTTCGACGAAAGGAACATGATGGCGGCGATGATGGCCAATGCCAAGACCGCGGCCACGGGAGCTGCCCAAAGCCAGTGCCATGACAATGCCATTTACCGCCACCTTTCCACGAGGTTCGCCACCCATTGGCCGGCCTGCTCGACGGTTGTCTCGCGTGCGGTGTGGTTGTGTTCCGCGTCGGCGAATTCCGGAGGATACAGCGATTCGATGGTCTGCCTGAGCAATGTGAGCCTTTGCTGGTTGCCGGTGGTGCGTGGCGTGGCTTCGATATCGGACAACGTGTGGTTGCGCATATCCGTTCCCGTGGCTTGCGAGGCGTAATCGCGTGACAGCGCGGCCAGTTGCGCGAACGCCTCCTCACGGGTTATCCTGCCGTTTTCATGGTTTGACACAATCGCGTCGATACGTTGAAGCCATTCGGACTTGCCGCTGGCGGGGTTATGGCGGCCAGGGCTGGATTTTTTGCCGTTTTTACGGCTTGGACGTGACAGCAGCACCGTCAGCGCAACCAATGCCGCGACCATGATCAGACAGACGACGATCGTTGCGATCAGCCCGGTTTCGATATGAATCTGATCCTTCGGATGGAGCATATCCTCCGGTAGGACAAGCATTACGATCTGCCTCCCAACGAAAGCGTCGACGGTGTCTTCAGCCAGTTGCCGGTGGAGCGTGCCAGTGCGGCGGATACCATCTTTACGAATTCCCTGAACATGCGTTCGCTCGAGTCGGCTCGGATTACGGTCGAGCCGCAGCGTGTCAACTCCCGTTGGATGGCCGAGGCCACATACTCACGGTGGGTGCGTACTTCCGCCATCGTTGTCTGCGTGCGCAGGAACGCCGGCACGCGGCGGTTCTGCGTTGCATCGAGCACGGTTCCGAAACGTGAGGATTCGAACGGGTTGATCGTGGCCACGTCGATAAGCACCATGGGATGCGTCCCGGCGATCGTGCGTATCGTGTCCAGATGCCGCTGGGAGAGGGCATGCTCATCCGTGGCCAGGACGATCAGCGACTCACGGTCGCGAATGCGCGTCGCGTATTCCAGCAGCGCGTCGATATTGCGGGGATTGTTCCATCCGCGTTCCAGCGCTCCGTCGATCGTGCGCTCGAACTGGGCGAGACCTCCGTTGAACGGCACGCGCGTGATGGACGCGCAGTCGCCGAACACCATGGACACCTGGTCACCGCGACGAAGGCTCAACGCGGCGAACATGCACAAGGCATTGGCCGCGACCTGATACGCCTTTTCCCCGGAATTGCAGGTGGCGGTCATTTCGACTCCGACATCCAGCAGCAGCCAGACCTTCGATGTCGAGGGACGTTCGCGCTGCACCACCATGGGGCGTCCCGTGCGGGCGCTGGTCTTCCAATCGATCTGTCTGGCCTCGTCTCCGGCTTCGTAAGGACGGATGTCCATGAGGTCGGCGGAACCGAACCGCCTGTTCGACGTGTGGGCCCCTTCGAGAACTCCGAGGGCCTTGCGTACCGTGGGCAGGCTCAGCGCGGTCCCGAAGGACTCGATCTTCCGGCGGACCGAGTTCCCGGAACGATTGCCGTCGATCATGGAACGGGCACCGCCTGGACGATCGAATCGACGACCTGGTCGCTGGAAACGCCGTCGGCCAGGGCCTCGAACGTCAGCAGGATGCGGTGGCGAAGCACTTCATGGGCATTGGCCTTCACATCCTCCGGAACCACGTAATCGCGTCCCTGCAACAGTGCGTTGGCCTGTCCGATGCGGATCAATGCGATGGATGCGCGCGGCGACGCCCCGAGCCTTACCAGCGATGCCAGTCCCTGAAGCGGCTTCGTGCCCGCGCCTCGGGACGTCGCCGCGATATCGACCGCATACTGCATGATCGCGTCGGACACATGCACGCGGCGTGCTGCGGAACGTAGGAATTCGACATCGCTGATGGAGATGACGTCTCCATGGATGCTGTGCTGGTCGAACGTGTCGGAACCGCGCTTGGTGAGCATGGCCAGCATGCGCTGCTCCTCCTGCGCGGTCGGATAGGTCATCACGGCCTTCATCATGAAGCGGTCCATCTGGGCTTCCGGAAGATTGAAGGTGCCTTCCTCCTCGATGGGATTCTGGGTGGCTATGACCATGAACGGCTTGGGAAGCGCGATGCGTTGCCCTCCGATGGTGGTGGCTCCTTCGGCCATGGCTTCGAGCATGGCCGATTGTGTTTTCGCGTTGGAGCGGTTGATCTCGTCAAGCAGCACGAAATTCGCGTGGATCGGACCGATCTGCGTGGCGAACTTCTGCGTGGCGAAGTCGAAGACCTGCGTGCCGACCAAATCGGATGGCATCAGGTCCGGAGTGCACTGCACGCGCTTGAACGAGCCTGAGACCGAAGTGGCCAGTGTCTGGGCCGCGGTGGTTTTGGCGAGTCCCGGAACGGATTCGATGAGGATATGTCCGCCCGCGACCAGCGTGGCGATAAGCGAATCGCGGAGGGAGTCCTGCCCGACCAACGTCTGCGAGAACCGCGCCCGCAGTTGTGCGATGAGGTTCTTCGCGCGATTGATGTCTTCGGGAGACAGTGCGCCCGTTCGTGCCGTCGTGGACGTCGGAACGGCGGTGTGCGTTGGTATTGGGTTTTTTGGAGGGAATAAAGCCATGGGTTCAACTCTAACGGGTCAAGCTGACGGAAGGGACCAATTCACGGGTTCCGCCCCTGCGTCCATGAGCGCCTGGTTGGCGCGGGAGAACGGTTTCGAACCGAAAAAACCGTATCGCGCTGACATGGGGCTCGGG
>CAVBVU010000016.1:0-23138 GCA_963598975.1 Anaerovoracaceae bacterium | reverse complement strand
CCCAAAACCACGCCACACCCACACGGAAAACACGCACGCACACAACAAAACCCGGGCACGCCGAACAACGGAACAGGACACGAAACCACCGGAACAACCACCAAGGAAACCGGAAAACACGACGTCCCAGACCGGAACCCCGGAAACAACAAAACCCGGGCACGCAACAACGCAACCCGGGCATAATCAATTGAAAACTCTATCGACGTACGGAAATCGAAAGGGATCCGAACATGGCTGCGTCAAGAGTCAAGCAGCATATCAGTGACAACTGAACCGGTATAGAGCCCAGCCATCGGAATCCTTCGACAGATCCGAATAATCCTGAACCTTCGTCATCGTGCCATCGGCAACATAGCCATCAATCAGATTCTGATCGTGGAACGTGTAATACTGCTCCTTGAACGTAAACATCTGCAGACTCGGAGCCTGCTCGCCCATGCTCAGGAAGTAGGCGTCGCCATCCTCACTCAGCGGGCAAACCGTATTCAGCAACTCATCACCGTTGCCGGAAGCGAACGCGTTCTCCGTCTGTCCGAAAATCGCACCGTTCTTCTCAGACTTCGGATTGTAGATCGGGAACAGCATATCCGCGCCATACATGGCGGTCGCATACATGGAACCATTCAGAGGATCGGAAACCACCACGGAGTCAGCGCCGACCTCCTCGACCATCCTCTGAAGGATCTTCTCCTTCGTGGCCGTCAGCTGCTCTTCCGGCTGAGCATCGTCAATCGTCATATTCGCATAAACGGAATCCGACAAACCGGAACGAACCGTATTGTCGAACTGGCAGCACACCGCGAGCGACGCGAGCACGACAATCGTCGTGACTCGAATCACAATGCCGCGCACGCGAACGGTATCGGCATAACCGCCGTCAACCGCTGTCGTAACGTCGTCAAGCACACGAACCGACATGGGCCTGCGCTTGGAACTGGCACTCGTTCCATGGAAAATCACCGCGGCCGCAAAGATGATCAACGGCAGCACACCGAACGGAATCATGGTCAAAGGCCTGGTTTCGGCCCGATACCAAACTGCGGTGACGATGTTCGGGAACCAACCGGTGAGCGCGGTCGAGCAAACGTATACCAATCCAACGAGGAAAAACGACAGCGTCACGGCAATCGCATCAGCGCGCAACCGAGAGCATTCGGGCGTACGATTCGGCAGGAAAAGGCGCGGACATGCGGCCGCGACAATGCTCACAATCAGTGCGACAGCAACGACCATGGCCATGAACCAGCCCTGTGCGCCGGAAATGTTTTCCGTGACGTAGACACGCAACGCTTCGGGAACCGTACGATTCGGCACGAAGGTATGGAACCAGCTCGACGGATCGAAATAACGATCGGATTTGTAACTGAACATCATGTACACCAGCAGTGCGCCGGCACCGAGCAGCGCGGCGACCACGAGCGCGGCAATCGCCTTCCAAGGCAGGCGCGTCAACGCAAACGGAGCCATCAACAACAACCAGGTGAACGCAATGCGAGGATGCGCGAAAACGCATATACCTGCGGTGACAAGAAACCACACGACCCACTTGGCCACATGAACGTGGTAGGTGACGGCATCCATAAGCCGAAGCGTGCAATACAGCCAAAACGGCAGAAGCGTAGTGGCCAGGCCAAATGCGATCAGAGGCCCCGAAGCGAGCATCTGGAACGGATGACAGGCCGACGCGACAGCCAATAGAGGCACGATAATCGCCATGGCGCACGGGAAAGGATGAGCGGAAGGCCAAGACTTGGAGGAAGAACGGCGAATGGTGAAATACGACGCGAAAAGCTGCATCGCCGCCGGCCAGATCAAGCCTGACGTGACAAGCCACACCATGTTGAACGCGGCATACACCGAAACATTCAATCCGAAGAAACCGGCGATTCTAATCAAACCTGCGGCAAGCAGATGGAACAACGGAGGGTAATACTCGTCGTTGGGCCACAGATGCGTGGCCGCGCCGATACCCTCATCGAGAATCTTGCGGATGAAGTAGTAGTGGGCGGGCGCATCAATCTCCTGCAAAGGATTCAGCCAGGCCGCGGAACCGCTTGGAAACCAGAGGAACACGACCGCCGTCGCAAGAAGAACGCCCAACATCGCACATGAGGGGAATGCGAAACGTGAAAGATTCGCTTTCCCACCAGTCCACCCCGTAGTTGCGCTGCCCACAGCCGATTCTGCGTCCAAAGGACCTTCAGCGGAATGGATTTCAGGCACGTTTCCGCCAGAGTCCCGTACGGGCCCGTAGGAAAAACCGTCCCGTCCGCCAAACGGATTATTCGATTCGTTCTTCTTCATCGCTACCAATCGTAACGGCGAGCGCAACCATACTCAACATCGCGCACCCAACATCACCGAGCACCACAACATGTGATTTTCAGGAATCATTCAGACTTCACGCAGGGGTATAACAGTATTGCGCAAGAAAACAATCACGTTGAGTGACCATGATGTTCGTACGGGACGCATTATGCGCTTCGGGCCTGCCTTGCTGCGAGCGCGCGTCCCGGCCAACGTTGACGTCGGCAAAAACGCCGACGCACTACAAACAGAGAACTGGAGAAGTACCGCATGTTCGTTCTAAAGAACGCATGGGCCGCGCTCGGCCGCGTCAAATGGCGTACCGCGCTGATCGCCTTGCTCACGCTGCTGGTGACATTCTCGGCGGCTGTGGACCTGGCTGTCCTTCGAGCCGACGAAACCGCCAATAATGAAACGTACCAGTCGCAGACGGCTTCGCTTACGATCAGGCCGAACGCGAAGACCAAGGCGAAGCGAGACGGCGCCGATTCCAGCTACACCGACAATTACCTGACTTGGGCGAAGTACAGCGAGTACGCCACCGCCGTGCAAAACGAAAGCATTTCGTTCGACTACACGATCGCGGCTTCCCTCCCCGTGCGCAGCAGCGATTCTCTGCAGGCGATCGATGCCAAAACCGAAACGAGCGAAGACAAGACCGGCGGCAACCTGACGTTGCAGGCCTTCTACACGCTTGATGCCGCGAGGCTCAACGAATACGGATATTACAAGGTCGTGCAGGGCAAGCATCTGAGCTATCAGACCGCCGGCAAGGGTGTGTTGATCTCCAAGGCTCTGGCCGATAAGAACAACCTCAAGGTCGGCGATGAAGTGACCGTTGGCAATCCGACCGATGCTTCCACGACGTACACGTTCACCGTGCGCGGCATTTACGAATACGATAGCGAGACGCCTGAGGGCAACGGCTCCGATGCCACGTACGCCAAGGACAATCGTGAGAACGTGATTTACACGACGTATCTGACCTTCGCTTCCCAGGGACTCGACACCAGCGACGGCGAAGGCTGGGGCGTGCCGGATCTGAACATCATCTTCTCGCTGAGCGATGTGTCGACCTACAACCAGTTCGTCAAGCTGGTGAAGAAGGCCAAGCTGGACACGAAGACGTATGACATCTCCTCGCCGTCTCTGACCGCGTATAAGGAAGCCATCCAGCCGTTGGATTCCGCCGCTACGGTAGCCCGCGTGATGTTGATCGTTGTGTTGGCCGTGGGTGGTTTGGCGTTGCTTGCGTTGACGTTGTGGGCCGCGATTGGCGGGCGAACCGGAGAGATCGGCATGGCTATGGTGACCGGCGTCACCAAGGGCCGTCTTGGGTGGCAGTTCATGTTGGAAAGCCTTATGACGACCGTGCCGTTCTGGATTATCGGAATCGTGGCTGGCGCGTTGTGTGCCAAGCCGTTGGGCACCTTGTGGGCCGGAGGCCAGTCCGTGGCCATCACTTCCGCATCCGTGTGGAATCTGATCTGGTACGGATTGGGCGCGTGCCTGGTGCTGGGCATTGTGGCGTTCATCCGTGTGATGTGCTTCAACTTGAACCAACTGTTTGAGAACCGCTCGGAGGTGAAGGCATGAGCGACAAGGAAAATCTCGAGAACATCGACGAGACCATCGAAACCGCTGAGGCGGAGAACGTTGTGGATGCCGCGACCGAAGCCGCGGAGGATACAGCGAAGGTCGCTGAAGTTGAGGAAACCACGGAAGCCACGGAGACTGCAGAAACCTCAGAAGACGAGGAAACCACGGAAGCTGCAGAAACCATGGATTCCATCGATTTCGATGTGGTTTACGACGATGAGACGGAATCCGACGAGGCCGCGGAAGACGAATCCTCGACCAACGTGGTCGACAACAATGCGGAACAGGTGAACGAGACCTTCGCATTGGCGCAGGCCGAAACGGAAACCGAGGAAGCTGCGGAGGCCAAGGAAACCGCATCGGCGAAATCGCAAGCCAACGTGGAAGCCGATTCGGCAACCACCGTCTCCTCTCAGCTGGACCACGAAATCAAGCGTCGCAAAAAGAAGGACAACTTCTTCCTCAAGTCGAATCCGACGTTCAAACTCGACCATGTGACCGTTACGAACCGCAAGACGGGACGTAACATTCTCGACGATCTTTCGCTTTCGTTCCAGGCCGGATCCACGCATGCCGTGCTCGTGGACGAGGAAGATACCGAGCTGCACCAGATTCTGCTGGCCACCATGGTGGGCATGGTCAGGACCGATCGCGGCAATGTGATGCACAAGAGCACCAACATCGCGGATATCGAGCCTCTTGACCTGCTCGGCCATCGTTTCGGATTCATGCCGCAGCGTTTCGCCATGCGTGAGGATCTTGACGCGGAAAGCAACCTGCTGTACGCCATGGAAGCCTCGAACCGCAACTTCCTCAAGCCGAAGCCGGTGATCGCCCGCGACCTGCTCAAGCGCGTCGGATTCACCGAGGTGACATCCGGCCTGCCAATCGGCAAGTTGAGCGAATTGGACAAGCGCCGCGTCGCAATCGCCCGCACCATGTGCTGCGAAGCCGAGGTGATCATCATTGACGAACCGACCGCCGGTCTGGATGACGAGGATGCTGCGGTGGTGTTGGATCTGCTGAAGAAGTTCAAGCGTGATGCGGACCGTAAGCGTGCGATCATCGTGGTGACGTCCAATCCGGATGTGGCCGACGCGATGGAACACACCGCCGAGCTTTACTAATCGTGGTCAACCATGCGATTTCGGAAATAGACGATTTCGGAAATAGACGGGCCTCTTGAGGACATGCCATCCTCAAGAGGCCCGTTGCGTTACGGAATCGTCCGACATTTCCGTATACGCAACCGCAACATGTGCGTTATTCGGCGATGCGCATGTTGTAGTGTTCGGCCAGCGACTTTACGTCAAGCACTCCGTAGCGTTCGAGCAGACGCAGCCATTCGAGCTTGTTGCTCTCTCCGAAACGGGCCGCCTTGCGCGTATAGGCTTCCGCGGTGAGGAATTTCGGCGGAATCGACTTGCTGTTGTATTTGTCGGCCACCATCACCACTTCCTGCTCAAGATTCATGGGCATGTAGTCGGCCGGAGGAAGCGGCAGATGCTGCGATTCAACGGCTTCCTTGGTAAGGCCGACGCCCGTATGATTCCGGGCGAATTGGGCGATCGATTCGTCAACGCCCTCATTCAACAGGTATTCGTAGCCTTTGATTCCGTGCTGCACATAGTTGGGGCCGTCGAATTTGAGCGGCTTGCCGTCGGTGCCGTCATGCTTGAGCAGGTAATACGTGCCGATATCGTGCAGCAGCGCGCCGATCACCACCAGATGCTCGTCGATGAGACGCGGCGGAACCGTACCTCCGGTGATGCCGTCGGATTGCGGTATTTCATTGGATGGAACGCATCGATTGGTGAAGAGAGCGTTTTGCCGTCGGACCATACGTCGCGCGATGTCGGCCACGACAACGCAATGGCCGTGAATCAAATCGTATGCCGCTTGGGATTGTGCGATGTTCTTATGCAATTCGTCCACTTGGGCGAGCGTGGGGATGTATCCGTTTGCCATATGTCCAGCATAACCACGGACACCCGGCTGAACCCAATCAGATGATGTGAGCCCAATCAGATGGAGCGGACGCGGAATTCGCCGGTACGGTTGGACGCCACGATCATCTGGTCGTTCTCAAGACGGGTCCACCCGTCTTCGGTGCGCTGGTCGATGCCGGAGCTGGCCACGACCACGCCCTTGGGCTGAGGGTCGGAAGAATCCCCACCGAACGCGCGGTAGCGAAGCACACGGTAATCATGGGCCTGTTCGCCACGGCCATACTGATCGTAGATTTCCACGATGCGCTTGGACGTGACCTCACGACCGGCCGCGCACAGTGCGATGAACTGGTCCTGGCTTTGGATCATGCAGTTGTAGCTCGACTTCGGGTAGCTCTTGCGCAGTTCACGCACCGCCTGGGCCACCGCCTCGTCGAGAGCGAAGCCGAAACCGATGTACTGCAGAATCACCGCGAAGAAAATCGCCGAATCGGAACGGCCGCCGGTCGACTGCACGATATTCGGGTCGACGGGGAAGGAACGATTGGTGATGATGTTGCGGCCTTGGTCGTCGGAGATGTCTCCATTGTGAATGAAGCTCAGACCGCTGGCATAGAACGGCTGCTGGTTCTCGAGAATCAGCGGAAGGTTGGAGCTGGCCAGACGAAGATGCCACAGACCGCCACGCGCCGGAGTGGCCGCGAGTTCGTCGAAGATGGCGTCATGACGGGCCGCGATGGTGTTCTTGTAAATTGCCGTGCCGGTTTCCGGAGAAGGCGCGCCACCGTCGCGATGGTACGGGGATTCCTCCGGGACGGTGATGAGCGCCGCTCCCCAACCGTCGTTGTGGATTTCGCTCAGATCACGGAAATCGCGTACGTTCTGCATGCCGAGCACACCATTGAGACTGGTGTTGCTTCCGGCTGCCGCGAATCCAAGTAATCTGCACATGGTTGTAAACCATACCGGCACTTCGTTTCGACGCGCGCACATCGTTATCGGCGTTCCTTATAGCAAGCGAAAGAACGCCGCCTTCGAAGGTTCCGGCGAAGCGGTTCCGGCATGACTTCCGCGGTTCCGACGCAACAGTTCCGGTGATTTTCGGCAATTTCCATCAGATTCCGTACACTTCGCGCGTTGTTTCACGGGTTGCGCGGGCGATTTCGGCAAGCGGCCTGTCGAGATAATTGGCGAGCGCCTGCAACGTATACGGGATCATGTACGGCGCGTTGGTACGGCCACGGTATGGCATGGGGCTCAGATATGGCGCGTCGGTTTCGATCATGACGTGGCTCATGCCGACGATTTTCGCCGATTCGCGGATACCGTCGTTGCCTTTGTAGCTGGATGTGCCCGAAAGGCTGAGATACCATCCGTTTTCTCGGGCGATCTGGCCCATTTCGGCGTCTCCCGAATAGCTGTGGAACACGGTTCTTTCTGGAGCTCCGTCGGCCAGCAGGGTTTCGATGACTTCTTTATGGGAGTCACGGTCGTGAATCTGCATAGGCAGGTTCAGTTCCTTGGCAAGCGCGATGTGTGCGCGGAAGGCTTCGCGCTGCAGTTCCTTGGCCGCTTCTCCGGTTCGGAACAGATCCATGCCGGTCTCTCCGATGGCGATGACCTGCTTCGGATACGTGACTGCAAGACGATGCACTTCCGCCATGGCGTCATCGAAACTGGTGTCATGCCATGGTTTGTATTTGAGTGGTAGGCCGTCCGGTCCTGGCACTCCACGATGGCCATGCAGCACGGATTCGTTGGGGTGGATGGCGATCGCCGCGTACACCACTCCCGGATGCTCCCGGGCCATGTCGATGGCGGTCATGAGATTGGGAAGCTCGCATCCGGAGTCGATGACGCCTTCCACACCAACCGATTGCGCTTGGGCCAGTAATTCGTCGACGCTGTACACCGGCACTTCAGGCTGGCCTTTTTCAGCCGCTTCATGGCTCATTGCCTTCGAGAAGGGAACCACTGACGCCACATGCGTATGGTTGTCGATGACGTGCGCGTCTTCCGGAAGTGGTTGCGGGGCTGGCGCCCAGCTGCGGTCGCGATGGTGTTTGCTCATGAAACATAGATTAGTCCCGACCGCAGCCGTGCGTCTTATGCCTGCCGTTATTTGATGGTGATGATGCTGAACGACCAGGCGGGAGCGTCATATGCGCCGTCCGCAAGGTTCGTTTCGGTTTCGACCGGAACGGTCGGCGATGCCTTGCCAATTTCTCCGGCATACGGATCGGCGCCTTCCAGCACCGTGGTTTTCGCCGCGGTCAAGGATTCGCCACCCATACCGAGTTCGGCGAGGATCTGGCTCACATCGACGGTCACCGGCTCATCCATGGCGTTGACGATGCGCAGGTAGGTTTCGTCTTCCGCCTCGTTTCGTGCAACGGTGACGGTGCGCCTCGGCTCGTCCTTGACTTCCTCGCCGCCCGCAATCAGCTCTCCATCGATGTACAGCTTCATGGCTTGGCCGCGATCGGAAATTTCGATGTGGACCTGCCACGTTGTACCCGGCCTTACGTCGTTCATGGAGACTTCGGTGCCCGCGAGCGCGTAGCCGGTGCCGTCACGTACCACTTGCACGCTGTGGCCGCGACCGACGGAGACGATGTTGTGGTTTTTGCCGTCCACGTCGCCGCTGATCAGCTGCATGCCCCAACGTCCTTCGTAGTAAACGACGGTGGCGTCGATGGAGTAGCTGTCGGCGTTGATGTTCAGGCCTGTGTCGATTCGGCGCGAATCGTAGTGCACGTCGCCGAATTCGATTTTCTCTCCGGCATCCGTGGTTACGGTCAGGTTGTTCAGATCGGCTTTCGCGTTGCCGTCGATGAGCAGCTTCACCGTATTCGGCAGATCGCGACGGAACGTGGTCGGGCCTTCGACGGCCACGGGCCATGCGGTGTCGGCCGTGGTGGTGGCGTACATCTGCTGCACCCAGTAGCTGTACGGCAGGTAGGCGCGTTCGTTGTCGAAGTAGATGAGGTCCGGATTCCAGCTGTGGTGTCCGTTCTTGGCGAACAACGGCGCGTATGAAGACATGACGACCGCGTCTCCGTTCAGTTCCATACGGCCCATGAACGCGGCTTCCGACAGTCCGTTGATCAGCTGCGTGTTCCAGGATCCGTATTCGCCGAGGTAGATCTTCGGTCCCTTGCGGTCCGCGTTGTCGTAGTGGTCGAGGTTGTGGAACCACCAGCTGGAGGACTGGTAGGAGTGTTCGTCGACGATCGGCACTTCGGCTTCGCGCGCGTACTTCCAGCCTTCCTCATAGTCCTGTCCGCCCGGGGCCGGGCCAACGGTGCCGACCACCACGATGTCGGGGTACGCGGCCTTCACCGCGTCGAAGATCTGCTGGAAGCGGTTCTTGAACACCGGATCGATGAGGTCTTCATTGCCGATGCCGAGGTATTCAAGGTTGAACGGTTCCGGATGACCCATGGCGGCGCGCTTCGCGCCCCATTCGGTGGTGGTGTCGCCGTTGCAGAATTCGACGAGATGCAATACTTCATCGATGTAGGCCGGCATGTCTTTCTGGGCGATCGGCACGGGGCCTTGGTTGGTGTTCTGGCAGCTTACTGCGGCGGGCAGCACCGGCAACGGCTTTGCGCCGATGGTTTCGCACAGGCACAGATATTCGTAATAGCCGATGCGGAACGACTGGTGGTATCCCCACAGATTGAAGTTGTGCGGGCGGTGTTCCACTTCTCCGATGGTGCGGTCCCAGTGGTACATGTTGTCCATGCCGAGACCGTGCGTGATGCAGCCACCGGGGAAACGCATGAATCGCGGATGCAGGTCGGCGAGCGCCTCCACCAGGTCCGGACGGAAGTGCTTGAGTCCCCTGTACGTGGTGCGCGGTTCCAAGGTGACGAAATCGAAATCGATGTTGCCGGCTGCGGCGAACGTCAATCGCAGCACACCTTGCGTGGCATCTCCCTGCGCAATGGTCAGCGATGTTTCGATTTTGCGCCAATCGTTGTTTTCGACGGTGACGGAGGTTTCGGCCAGCACGTCGCCATGATCGTCAAGCAATGCGATTTCGACCGGCATAACGGTTCCGGCTTCGACGCGCATCCATGCGGAGAAATCGTAGGTTTCGCCTGCACGGAAGACCATGCCGTCCCAACCGACGTTTTCCAGCGCGGCCGGAGCCTGCTCCACTTCGACCGACGCATAATGCGGATTTTCTTGGGCCACCGGATCGTCGGTGAGCACGTCGAAGGCTGCGAATGAGCCCGACGGCACGACCTTGCGCCAGAAACTGTAGTTGCTCCAATCGACGGAATCGGAGCGGTTGTATTCGAACGCGCCGTTCTGCACGAGATCAGCGTTCAGGCCGCCATCCGCCGAATAGCTGATGTCTTCGAAGAAGATGCCCCACAGGTCGGTGCTGATGCTACGCACGCCCGCCTTGTTCAGGGTTGCCGTGAGTTTGTCCATGATGTTCCTTTCTTAGCGTGAAGTTGCGTGTGTGTTGCTTATGGATTGATATGGATTGCCGGTTTGGAGCGGATCGGCGGCTCAGCATGGGTCGATGGCGAACCAGAGAACGCCGTGTGCCGGAATGGTGCCGCGGATCACGCGGTCCTCCCCTTCGCCTTCGATGCGCACATCGGATCGGGTTCCGGGAGCGTCGGCCCACAGATCGGTGAGGCGCCAACCTTGGTTTCGGCCCGCGATTGAAACGAAGCTTTGCAGTTGGATGTTGCCTTTGAGCTCGTACGGTTCGCTGCCCGTCCAGAAGATCGCCCCATAGTGGCCTTCCGGATGCGCGCTGGCCGTGCCGTCCGCCCAGTCGGCTGCGTCGGCGGCCCACACGGTGAGGTCGCCCGCGTAGGAATCGTCCACATACCATTGCGTGAAGATACGCTCGTACACCAGTTCACGATTGTTGGTCGAACCTGCGGTCACTTCACGTAGATTCGGATTTGACAGCAGTGCGATGGCATCGGTGTTGCTGGTAGGCAGGTCACCTCCCATCATCAGCGGGGATCGGCCCATGCACCACAAGGCGAGCAGGGTTTTCTGCTCATCGAGCGTGAGCCGGCTTTGACGGTCGTCCCCGCGTTCGGCACGCAGCCCGATATGCCCGAGCGGCAGCATGTCGGAATCGGCCCAATGGCCGGTTTTCTGCATAGGAGCCCATCGCGCCATGCGAGGAAACTGCTGGTAGATGTCTTCCCAACGGTCCCACAGATCGTCGGAGATGCGCCACATCTGGGCGACGTCGCGCAGGAAGTCGACGTGCGTGCTGGCGACCCATCCTCCCGGCGACAGGGACAGCGTGATCTGGCGGCCATACTTGGCTTCCGCCTTCTCGATGGCATTGTGATACGCCTCGATTTCTTCCGGGAAGAACGGCGTCTGCATGTCATCCACCTTAAGGAAGTCAAGTCCCCATGCCGCGAATTGGTCCACCTGCGAGTCGTACCAGGCCTGCGCACCCGCATCGCCGCGTTTGAGGCCGTAGTTGTCGTGGTTCCATACGCAATTGTGTTCGGTGTCGGCAACGTCCTGCGCGGTGAGGGCGGTTCCTTTGACGGGTAGGTTCTCGTGTACGGCCTGGCGAGGAATTCCACGCATGACGTGCACGCCGAGCTTGAGTCCGAGTTCATGCACCGCATCGGCGAGCGGCCCGAATCCTTTGCCTCCGGCGGCATTCGGGAATCGGCGTTCGTCCGGAATCTGACGGCCGTATTCATCGATGCATAATGGCGTGCCATCGGAATATCCGTGGGCATGCGCGTTCGGATCGAACCATCCCGCGTCGATCACCAACGTGTCCCAACCGGCGTCTTTGAGATGCTCCGCCATGAATCGCGCGTTGGCCAGCACTTCTTCCTCGGTGATTGTGGTGCCGTAGGAATCCCAGCTGTTCCAGCCCATGGGCGGACGCCATGCCTTCGGCAATGCAGTGAATTCGTTCGTCATCGAACCTCTCCTGACTTTCGTTGTCTTAAATATGTATCGTTACATATAATATTAGAAATTCCCCGCCATTCAAGTAACCGCACCGTCCGGTGAGTCTGTTGATTTTTCAGCAATTTTTCGTACTATTTCGCGATTTTACAAGGCAGGAAAATTAGATTATCGTTACATATACATTACGTATAATAACGATGAAAAGGGTGAGATATGGCAACCAGCAAACCAACGTTGCGCGACGTGGCCGCAGCAGCGGGAGTCTCCCCGATGACGGCATCGAACGCACTGCACGGCAAACCGGGCGTCAAGGAATCGACCCGTGCCAAAGTGGTCGCCGCAGCGAAAAAACTGGACTACAAAATCAATCTGACGGCCAGTATGCTCAAATCCGGCCGGAGCAACATCATCCACGTCATCGTCAACGAATTCGATTCACCGTTCTATTCGAAACTCACACAGGCGCTGAGCAACGAAATAGTATCCCGCGGACTCATACCGTTCATCGAACAAACGCAATATTCACCGGACGCCGCCGAACATGCATTGAGCAGCAATCCCTTCTCCGGGCAGCTGTTCGACGGCGAGATCCTGCACGCCACCGGTCTTGGCACGAACGTGCCGCTCGCCAAGCTCAACGGCGGCAGACCATTCGTATTGGTGGACGCCTGCGAGGAAACGCCAACCGTCGACGCCGTGAATTTTCCCAACGAAGAGGCCGAACGCGCGGCAGTGCAGCATCTGATCGAGCGCGGATGCCGCAACGTCGCACTCGTTGGGCATCGTTTCGTTCCGCGCGCCGACCTGGCGCACGCCCAGAACGCATTCGCACTGCGATTGCGCGGCGCCTGCGGAGCACTGGCCGACGCAGGACTGCCATATGCCGAATCGACCGTGTTCGAAGCGGGCGACGTGGCCAGCGGCATCGCGGTCGGGCATGAGATAGCCGACCAGATCCGCAACGCATATTCCGAAAACGCGTTCGACGGCGTATGCTGCGCCAACGATTTCGCGGCGTTCGGCGTGATCCGCGGCTTGGCCGACTACGGAATCCGCGTTCCGGAGGACGTGAAGGTGATCGGATTCGACGGCGTGACCTCCGGCTCGTACGCGACGCCTTCGCTAAGCACCATCCAGGTGGATCTTGATCAGCTCGCCAAATTTTCGCTTGACATGATCGCCGAACGCATCGAACGTCGGGAAGAGGACGGCTCCGAACCATTGCCTTCAAAAAGGGCCACCATCGGATACCAGCTGGTCGAACGCGAATCCACCGCCGTCTAAACATGGCGCGTCTCAGATCGCTTCCGTTTTTGCCGCTTCCATGCCCACCTCGCCAGGCGTGACATGGACGTACTCTCTTTTGACTCGTTACGCGAATTCCGCCGCTTTACGGAAACAAAACGGCGGAATTCCAACGAAAATCTCTTTTGCCTGCCATTTGACTCTCTTTTGATTTTACAATCAAAAGAAATACGTCAATGGACACGGACGAGTGGACGCACCCGTTCGGTCAGGCGCATCCGATCAGTCGCGGTGTATGGCAAAGATGCGTGCCGACGGCTTTTTGGATGTGGCCGCGGTCAGGCGGATGGTCTCCGGATCCATACGTTCGATGGCCCAAGGCTTGGCATCAGACGCATGATCAGGATGCTTCGGATCGGGGAAGATCTGTTCGATCTCACATTCTTGGGGCAGCGGAAGGTTCAACGACGGCGTACCGCCGCGGCGCCACACGATGACATAGGCTATATGGCCATCCTCATCCTGCACGCCAGCCACGTTCTGCAGGCTCTTGCCTTCATGGGCGTCATCATCCAGCAAATCGGAAAGCACCTCAACGTGGCGCAGCCCCGACACCAGCCATTCGGCATTGAAATTCGGAAGATTATCCGGCCAGAACGGCACGAGATCGCGCTGTTCGTCAAGAATCCGCCGGTGCAACGCAATCGCGTCACGCACCAAACCCAGTCGCGGCTCCGTCATGCGATCGATGAATCCGGACAGGTACAGCCTGCCAAGCACGCCCGTGGCCAAGGTGAACACGGCCGTCTCGTCATCCATCTCTTCCTGGGCATAACCCCAGTTGCCCTGCTGTTCCGGTGGAATCGTAAGACCCGCACCGGCCGCGATGGCCGCGTACACCAACGGATCACATTGATCGGAAGTCGACTGCAAATCCAGGCGGGACAGCTGCGCATAGTCGGCCCGCATGGCACCGGAACCGCAATTTTCGATGACGATTTCCGGATGACGACGGCGCAGATCGTCAAGCCAATCCAGATAGGCACGGCAATGGTCGAGCAGGCCGCTGCCGATGGATTCCGCTTCAAGATCGGTACCGACTCCGGGAATGGTGTTGTAGTCGAATTTGAAGAACACGGCGCCGAAATCGTCGATCAGACGGTCGACGGTACGGGTCACGTGATCGCGGGCCTCAGGAGAACGGAAGTCGAGCAGATAACGGCCGGAATCGCATACGCGCACACCATGACGCTGGAAGAAGGCACTGTCGGGAAGCGTCTGGGCGAGAGGCGACTTCACACCGATCACCTCGGGCTCAAGCCACAATCCCAAACCCATGCCGCGGTCGCGGATGATATCGGCCAATCCCTTCAAACCGGCGTCGCCGAAGCGATTCGTGGAAGCCTGCCACTCGCCGACCATATCCCACCAACCGCCATCGGTGCTGTCGTACCAGCCGGCGTCGATGCAGAAGATGTCGGCACCGACACTCGCCGCACCCTCGATGAGCGGAATCTCCTTCTCAAGGCGCGGATCACCAAACAACGTGTTCATGTAATCGTTGTAGACCACGACCCCTTGCGTACGTTCGAACTGTTCCAGACGCCCAAGTTCACGCGCCTTGACCGCCCGCAAAGCACGGCGCTGCAACGTCATCTCGGCGACGGACTGCTGCCAATCGCCTCCCGCGATGGCGAACGAGACCGGCACCGACTCGAAATCATTGCCTTCGCCAAGGTTCGTGAACCACTGGTGATCCTGGAATTCCGGTCCGAACGCCGTAATGTGCAGACCCGGGTCGTCTTCGCCGACCTCCCACTTCCAAGGACCGTTATGTTCGATCTGCCACATGACGGAGAAGTCGCGCACCCTATGCTTCGAACCGCTCACTTCAACGATTCCGGCAGGTTCATGCACGCCGGTGCTCCATGTTGAGGTGGAACTCAACGCGAAGCGTGAGCTGGACTGACCCGGATTGATCTTCTGGTTGCGGTCACGTACCGCGACTTCACGCAACGGACGCGCACGCCAATCATTCTCAACCGCCCAGGCGGCATCTCCCCAGAAAATCTGGGAGTGCTTGACCTTGCCGCAGTTGACGCGCATGGGAACGGTCAGGTTCATCGACGAGACGGCTTCGATGGGCAACGGTTTGGCGGAGCTGAGTCTCGTGTAGGTGCGCACCGCGGAAAGATTCGGCCAAGCCTCGAAAACGGAGACGACCACCAAACCATTGCGGCTGTTGGCCTCCTCGGTATTAAACGCCTGTTCGCCGCCATGATGTTCCACATTGTCCCGTTCCGCCGCGACCGGCTCGAATACACGATTTCCGGGCTCAAGATCGGCATATGGGGCGAACTGCGTGATTTCCAAGCGATATGAATCCAGTGAGGAATCACCGTCATCGCCTTCTTCATCGGAAGGCATGCTGGCAACTGCGCGGACGAACCGCAACTTACTGCCGGCGACCGTGGAAATCAGCGACAGACGGTTGTCTTGCGCACCGGTATTCGCGGCGAGCACTTCCACGATCGGCCGCGGATCGCGCTCGAACACAAGCCTTCCATCGTCGGCAATACGGCCGTTGGGACTGGTCATGTTTCGCCCTGCAACGTTGCACATGCGCACGGGGGCATCGCCGGACGTGTCGAACGTCATGGTGATGACGCCGTTGCCCCACACGAGGCGACCGTCCTGCTGCGGAAGCAATGGGATCATGGTGCGTTCAGACATGTCAGCTCCTTTGCTCACGCCCGGCACTGGGCGCATATCGATTGATGTAACTGGGCACTAGTGTATGCAATGTACCAATTTCTCCATTGCAAGTATCTCAGAAATTCCATGCCACATGTGTTACGAAACGGGAAATCGCGCGGAAAACGCAGAACACCCATGCCAGGGGGTGCGACGGAACCGCAGTAACCGCAATAAAGGAATTCCATCGGGTATCGCAGCAGAAAATTCAACAGAAGATTCAACAGAAATCCGGATTGAAATCCTGACGTAAGTCTTGACGGAAGTTTTTTTGGAGGTGTCTCGGGGGTTCCGTCAGAAGAAGCGCAGATACTGGACGAACTCCACCGGCATCTCGCTGCTTCCGGTGATATTGCTGAATCCCAGAATCATATCTTCGGATTCAAGACCTTCGACGGACGTCCATGTCTTCGACTTCGAAAGGTCGAAACCTACGGCCTGATTCACATCCGACACCGGATTGCCGTCGGCGTCCACCAGTGCATCCTTGATTTCCTCAAGATCGGATTCGCTCATGATTTCAGCGGGCTTGGTGATGTCTCCTCGATCATTCACTTCGGAGAAAGTCTGCGCATCGGTCGCGATCATGTGAATCTGTCCGGCCGAAACCATGGCAAGCAATCTTGCGGAGCCGTCCTGCGCGGCCGAATCGCCGATATTGATCGACGTATCCATCTGCACAAGACGACTGTCCTCGATGTTCTCGCTGGCAACGAAATCACTGCCGAGCTGATCAAGTTGGTCGGCATACTGGCCCATGTTGATGCCTTCGACGCGCAACTCGGCATCGGGCCCCTTGGTGAGGTAGGAAACCGTGAACGCCACCACAAGACCGACCACAATGGCTATGATGAGCGCGTACGAGAGGAAATTCTGCTTGAAATACGGCCATTTCTCGTTCATCGGCAGCTCACGCAGGGTTTTCCATTTGGATTGCTTCGCATACACGTTGCTTCTCGAAAGCTCGGACACAGCGGCCTTCTGCTCTTCGGAAAGCCTGAAATCCCCTTGACCGCCACCTTGCGTTCCCAAAGCCATGTCTTCCTCATTTCATACCGCTCGCCCAAGCACAAAGCGGCCTGCGTCGAGTCCGTTCGTGCGGATTCTTCCGTCACAATTCCGCATACAACTGCGGGCAGTCTACACCATGCCGCTTTGATTCGGCTGTGCGCGGACCGCCCGCCATGTTACGTTTCCCGTGATTACGGCGATTGTTCAAGGCTCGGTTTGCCCGGCTTGTTCGACTTATTCAGTTTGTTCGGCCTATTCAGCCTGTCCGGCGTTCAGCCGCGCAGGAACACCGACATTTCGGTCTCGCCACGATTCGCCCATGCGAAGTACGGCACAAGCGTGGCCTCGCAATCCTCACGTTGGACCGGCTTCCACTCGGCATACAGCGATTCCGACTCCAGATCGCCGTCCACGACCTCACGCCATGCGGGGATGGTAAGCGTGGTCATCGGCCGATCCACGGCGTCCACCTCGCCAAGCCCCTGCTCGTTCTGCCCTGCCGCACCGGCATGGAAGATGACGTCGTTGACCTTGACCGAATCGGCATCAGCCGCGATTCCCGAGGTGTCGGCATGCAGCAGATGCAGGTTCGCACCGTTATCCACGCCTTCCGCGCAGTAGACGATCGGTCCACGTACGAACGCGACCTTCCCGGCATCCTCACGTACCAGCGGATTGGCCGCGACCATCTTCACCTGCATCGGGAAATCGAAGGAAACCACGTCGCCGCTGCCCCATTCGCCGGTCAGATAAAGATATCCGTCCTTGACTTCGCGGGAGATGGCCGAATCGCTTTCGACCTGAATCGCGTCGGCCGCATGTATGCCGCCCGCCCATGCGGGAAGACGGAAAGCGAGGGTGAATGCCTTGGACGGATTCGCGTCGGAACCCTCCACGGTAACCGTCACGGAACCTTTGCCATGCCAGGGCATATTGGCATGCACATCGAGGGAGACCTTGGAACCATTGAGCTCACAGGACACCACGCCACCCATGTACAGATGCGTGTACAGCGTGGAGAAGTCGTCGGCCAACGTGTAGGCGTACTGCTGCACGCTCTCAATCATGCGGGCGATGTTCGGCGGGCAGCAGGCGCATCCGAACCACTTCTGACGCACCGGCTTGACATGGAACTTGCGCTCGTCATGGTGGCATGCCTCGGGCACGACCTCGAGCGGGTTCACGTAGAAGAAGCTCTTGCCGTCGAGCGCCATGCCTGCCAGCGTGGTGTTGTACAGTGCCGATTCCATGACGTCCGCATATTCGGATTTCGGCTGGATCTGCAGCATACGACGAGCGAAGAACGCGAGCGCGATCGCGGCGCAGCTTTCCGAATAGGCGGTGTCGTTAGGAAGATCGTAGTTGAAGGAGAAAGCCTCTCCCAGATGCGTGGCTCCGATGCCTCCCGTGACGTACAGCTTCTTGTCGACGATATTGCGCCACAGCGTCTCGCAGGATTCCAGCAGCTTCGGATCTCCGGTGACGCGGGCCACGTCGGCCACACCCGAGTAGAAGTAGGTGGCGCGCACCGCGTGTCCGGTCGCCTCGTCTTGTTCCGTGACCGGTTTGCTCGCCTGATAGTAGGCGTAGTTTTGCTCACGTGGTTCGTAGTTGCTGCCGTCCTCTTCGGCACGGCGTCGGTCTTCCATTTCGAAGTAGAGCGGCTGCTGGCCGCGCTGGCGCACGAAATACTCGGCCAGATCGGCATAGCGCTGTTCACCGGTGATTTCGGCAAGTCGTATGAGCGCCATTTCCGCTATTTCGTGGCCCGGATATCCGTGCAATTTGCCTTCTTCAGTGCCGAATCGCGAATCGATGTAGTCGGCGAAACGGCAGGCCGCGTCGAGCAGCTTGCGCTTGCCCGTCGCCTCGTAATACGCGATCGCGCCTTCGGCCAGGTGACCGAAGCAATACATCTCATGGTGGTCCTTCAGATTGGTGAAGTGCTTATCCATGCCGTTGAGAATGTAGTAGGTGTCGAGGTAGCCGTTGTCGAGCTGGGCCGCACATACGATATCGATCGCGGCGTCGGCCGTGGCTTCGAGTTCGGCGTCCGGATGGTGGGTCAGTGAATAGCCGACCGCTTCGATCCACTTCGAAAAATCGGTGTCCTGGAACACGAATCCGTAGAACTTGTCGGGATCCGGGTTCGCCGGGTCTTCCGGCAGCGCCTCGAATCCACGAAACGTGTAGGTAGGCGGCACGAAGGCCTTGCCTTGTTCGCGATGTTCCGCGTTCTGTGCGGCCGCGGCCTTGAAGTTGTGCATGCAATAGCTAGGCGCGGCACCGGGAACGTTGTCGTTCAACGCGTTCCACTGGTAGGGAATCACCGCGGTGCGTACGAGTTCCTGCTCGGCGGCCCAGAACGGATCGGTGACCGTGATGTCCTTCAGTTCAATCGGATGGCTGTGCGAATTGCTCATTGTTGCCTTCTTTGTGATGTGGCTGGCGTGGCGGTGGCATGCGCGAAGTTAGTGCGCGATGTTGGGTCGCGGGGAATCCAATGTATACGGTTCGGCATGTTTAGCCGATGTATCCGTCGTGGACGCGCAGGCGATCGTATTCGGCGCGGGTAAGCGAAAGCACGCCGCCGTGTTTGGTGTGCGGTTCCATGTGGAAATCGGCGGATTTCAGATAGTCGAAGCCCTTATCCGGATCGTCGGAGACCATCGGCCTGTATCCGATCGACGGAATCACATCCACATACAGATACCATATGGGATCACTGTGGGACGCGAACAATGCCGGGCCTTCCACACCTCCGGGGTTGCCGTCTTCAACCCAGTCAGCGCCGATGTTCTCCTGTACGACAGTCCATTCGGCCTCCGGCTCCCACCAGCGTTTCGCATCGGTGGAGTCCAGCCAGATGTTGGCGTTCGGACCGTTGTCTTTCGTGGCGCGGTATGTACGCACCGTACCGTCCGGCAATACGCGCTGCAGCATGGTGGTGTCGATGGTGGGATGGCCGCGGTCAACAAGCACGCCGCCGAACGAGAACGTTTCATCGGTGAAGTCGGAGGTCACACCCCACATGATGCGGGAATAGGCATCTTGCTCTTCGTGGTTCACGTCGTCATCGGAAAACACAGTGCTCGACCAGTAGACCACGAACGCACCGCGACCGCCTTCGTGCCCTTGCGGATAGTAATCCGGGACCCACAACGCCTCCGGAGCCCATGCCATGCCGAGCTGCGCATGCGTACCGTCCGGGCGTGCGCTCATATCAAGCGTGCGAGGCTTGCTCCAGTGCACCAGATCATCAGATTCCCAGATGATCAGATTCACACTGCCATGATGGGAGAACTCGTGCCAGTCGGCGGCGGGAGCAGGCTCCTGCCCATCGGAGAACACCATGAGGTCCGTGGCGAGAATGTAGACACGGCCGGTTTCGGGATTACGTACCAGATACGGATCGCGAACGCCTTTCGTACCAAGTGGGGATGTGAGAATCGGACGCCCGTCATTGAGCGGGTTCCATCGTTCCGGATTGTCTCCGTCGGACAGGTCGAGATAGATACGTTCGGCATAGCCATCAGGATCCTCTATGAAATGAACCAGCAGGTAACCGTACGGCTCCTCGCCGGGGTGCATTGCGGAAGTCATTTCAGAAGTCATTTCAGAAGTCATCGACGTAAGCGCTCCTTCAGTGCTCCATTGTATTGTTAACGCTCACAGTTCATTATCGCACGGATAACGCTGATTTCGACTCCGCGTGGCGCTCAGCGACTCCTGAATCGAGATCCGCACCTCCCCCCATATCCGGCGTGTTCATGCCTGTCTTCACCACCATGATGCCGTATATTCATGTTGACGAACCTTTACGCGGATAAGGAATCAAAGCCCTGAACCGAAGTTGGAAATGCAACCAACACCACGCAAGACGATCCTCATCCGCCTGGCACGTCAGTTCGGAAAACCAACATCCGAACCGTGGAACAATACGAAAGAAGGCATACAGTGCTGTATCCGCAATCCAATGACTCACGAATCGTATTCCCACTTGACGGCATATGGGATTTCCGCACGGCCGGCGAAGACTCATATCCGGCCGAATGGTCCGGCACTCCCCTGCCCGAACCGCTGCCGATGGCCGTACCCAGCTCCTACAACGACCAAAACGACGAGCTGAACCTGCGCGCGCATTACGGCTGGGTGGTCTATCAGCGCAAGTTCGCCGTGCCTTCACGCCTGATTTCCGGACAACGCGTGATGCTGCGGTTCGACGCGGCCACACATGCGGCCGACGTCTATCTGAACGGCCAATTGCTCGGCTCACATTTCGGCGGATTCCTACCATTCGAATTCGATGTGACCTCCGTCTTGCGTTCCGGGGAAAATCTGCTGACCGTCGCCGTCGACAATCGCATCGGCTCTTCGACACTGCCAGTCGGCAACGACGCAGGCACCGCCTTCATGGGTTCCGACAATGCCAACGTTCCCGCGGTAGCCGAAGCAAAGAAGCATGCAAGACGGCAGAATCTGCCGAATTTCGATTTCTTCAATTTCGCCGGATTGAATAGACATGTCGAATTGTATACGACGCCGGTGGAAGGCTATATCGCGGATATTGCGATTACCACCGCACGTCTCGACGGCATCTCAAGTGACGCGCATACTGTGGCGAGCGCGTTGATTGCGTACGATGTGACGGTCGGTGGGGTTTTCTTTGAGACCACTACCGTCCACGATGACCTGATTCGGGCGGACGAAACGGTAACCGACTGTGCGGATTCTGCCGAATCAATCAAAGCGGACAAACCAATCAAATCAGGCAACGCGGTCGAACCAGTCGAATCGGATACTCGGTATGAATCGAACCACGACTGTCAAGTACGCGTCTCCATCCTGGACGGTGACGGAGACATCGCGGCGACCGTCATAGCCGATGTTGGACGCAACTGCGACGGAACGGCGAAAGCAAGCGGTGAAATCGCAATCCCCGATGCGAAATTGTGGAATCCGGGCGCGGCATACCTGTACACCGCCGTAGTGGAGCTGCTGTCGGAAAGCGGGGCGGAATCGCAATCGGCCGTCATCGACACCTATCGGCAGACATTCGGCGTACGCACGATCGAAGTGAGCGGCACAAAATTCCTCATCAACGGAAAACCGTTCTATTTCAAGGGATTCGGCAAGCATGAGGACAGCTATTTCCACGGTCGCGGCACTGATGACGTGCTCAACGTCAAAGATGTGTCGCTGATTCACTGGCTGCATGCGAACTCGTTCCGAACCAGCCACTATCCGTATGCGGAAAGCATGTACGATCTGTGCGACCGCGAGGGAATCGTCATCATCGATGAAGTGCCGGCCGTGGGCATGAGCTGGCCGCAGTACGCGAATCCGCTGGTGGGGCAACGGCATCGCGATGCGATTCGAGACATGATCGCGCGCGATAAAAACCACCCATGTGTGGTGATGTGGTCGATCGCCAACGAGCCGGGACTGGATGGCGACGGGGAACGGCCGCGGCTGGCGTACGACTACTTCCGCCCGCTGTATGAGCTGGCACACGAATGCGACCCCCAAAACAGACCGGTAACGTTGGTATGTTGCCAAAACGACTACACGACCGATATCACCGAGCGGACCATGGACGTGGTGTGCATCAATCGTTACTACGGCTGGTACAACCTGAGCGGCGATCTCGATGCGGCCTGCTATGCGCTCAACATCGAACTGGATTTTTGGGAAGGCATTGGCAAACCGGTCATGTTCACCGAGTACGGCGCCGACACCATCGAGGGCATTCATGGCACGCATGGGGAAATGTTCAGCGAGGAATTCCAACGCGACTACTATGCGCGCATCAATGCCGAAATCGACAAACGACCATGGTTCATCGGGGAACAGCTGTGGAATTTCGCTGATTTCGCGACGTTCCAAGGCATTATTCGCGTGGAAGGCAATCGTAAGGGCATTTTGACGCGCGACCGCCAGCCCAAGATGGCCGCACACTGGCTGCGTGAACGATGGGCCGGCATTCCCGAGTATGGATATAAGGGGTGATGGCTTGGTGGACTGGCGTTTGCTAGCTTGATAGCTTGCTTCTGCGGCAGGCGGATTTCGCCGGTGGATGAATCATCGGTGGATTATCGGCGAATCATCGGCGAATCATCGGTGGATCATCGGTGGATCAACCCCGCTGGAGAGGGCAGATTTCACCAGTCGATGGATAAATGATCCCGCTATGGCGGCCAAATCCCTCCACTGACTGGGTAAATAATCCCTCTGGAAGGCTTCTTAAAGGGCAAATTTATCCAGTCACTGGCGAAATCGACTCGTTAAGAGGCCTCCCTGAAATCAGAAATATCCAGTCACTGGCGAAAATAGCCCACCAAG